>NZ_JBEQZJ010000074.1:0-9690 GCF_045223415.1 Hoskinsella mucinilytica
AGATACCCGATATGGATATCTCATTTAGGATTCTTCTACATTCATCTGGTCCATCATGGATAAAAACTTTCTTGCTTTTTCTACAAAATACATACCATTTCCATGTGCTGTCACATATTCAAACTGATTTTTTGCTTCCCAAAGATCTTCTTCTACAAAAGCAATCAAGCCTAGATAATAATGGAAATCTACACGTTGAAATTCCATAGTAGTTGTTTCTAATGCATTCAAGTAGAAACTTCTAGCTTTACGAAAATCCTTATCCATCAAATCAAGCTTATTTTGAATACTATCCAGATACTGTTGTTTCACAGCCGCAAGTGGTGAACTCATACCACGAACAACTAGTTTATCACATTCATCATAATGGCGACGAACTTCGCTTTCATCACCCAATTGATAGTTTGCATATGCCATCATGGAGTGATAAGGAAGCATCGTATTGGTATTGGTATGCTTTGTACAAGATAAAACATCAATTGCCAAATGAGGATCATTCAAATAAATCATACATTGTGCAAGATATTGTCCCAATGGGAAATTTTTCTTGGAACGCATTCTTTTTGCTAATGAAAAAATCACACTAGCACAAGCCTCAGGATTACAATCATGATAAAGCAATGCAACGATAGGCTGAATATTTTCATTTTTCTTTTTGATCATTCCAATCATTACAACAGTATAAGCAATCACCGAAATGATCATGATCAAGGTATCCTGTACATAAAGCAAAACCATCACCATCGCAACAGCACCAAGTGCATATATTGCTGTAATAGCGATATTGGTAATAAAAATACTCTTTGACATCTCTTCATAAGATTCTAAATAAGCATGGTGCAAGCGATACACTCGTTCAATTTCACTAACCGTATTCAATTGATTTTTCTCTAATGCCTTATGTTTCCCTCGATTCGGTACCGTCAACATTCCATAAATACAAACGATAATCGCCGGAATAACACCTATGATACCAACAGTAAACGCAATTTCGACAAGTGGATTCAATAAGAATAATGCAAACAATAAAACAAAGGGATTGAAACGTTGCATACAGTAATACATCAATAAAAATGCATTTACCATGCCTCCACCATACAACATGCTGGAAATATAAACCACCATGTCACTTTTTAACATTGCTATCATTTCCGGATCACTTCCCACGACCCCGGACATGTCATTTAAGACCTCATTCAAAGCGGAGCGGGAGATATCTTGAAACATAAGCAATCCTATGATCATCCCACCCAATACAAATAATAAATGTTTTTTACATTGATATTTCCACATATTGATACCTCTTCTTGATTTACTGTATCATACTATATCACATCTTCAGAAAAAGAAAAAGGGGGAAACCTTGTAATCACATGATTTCCCTCAGCGTTTTTTAAGGTTTTCTCCTTAATCACTCTTTAATTCTCTTCCCTTTAACATTCCTTTACAGAAGTATAAAATAGCAAATGATATTATGAAATTTGCCGCAAGGTTCACGATGGTAACGATATTCATCATCATGGTCGTAAAGGTACCGGTTTGTAATACGATCGGTAAAATCACCAAGACACTAGGTAAGGCACATAATAAGATGATCAGCATCCGCAACATATTTTCCACCATCATATTGCTTCTGCTTTTCAATATACGAAGACTTAATACGGTCGCAGCTATAAAGACAAAGGCATATCCGCAAATCATGATCAAATACTGTAGGATATCTATTATGCTCATAGAGAAGATCAAACCTGCCGCAATCACACAGAAGGTTAAAGTGATCCAAAGCTTGATCAAGGTAGCCGCTATGACATTCCAAAGCTTTTTAAATGGAGAATCCGGAATCAGATAGATCTGATAATTATTCATATCTCGCATAAAATCACTATTTTGTACAGCACCAAACAGCCAGAATACCAACATATAACAGAAGAAGAAAAAGCCCATATCCAAGACAAGTGTGATGATCAAATAAATGGCCAATATGACCACATCCTGAATACGAATGAAATCATTGGTTTTCTTCATGATCAAAATATTTTTAGAAAAGATGGCTTTTGCGCCTTCTTTAAAGCTCCCATGAACCTCTTTCATCTTAGTATCGTTCATGCTAGAGCGTTTCCCTGCCTTCACCTCTTTATACATTGCAGTAAATTCTTCAGCATCAAGCATGGCTTGTTCCACAAAATCCCCTTGATAAGCTGACATCAACATAAAGATCACAAAACATGCCGCTAAAATGAATCCAGCCCCTAGTACCACCATCATCCAATCATTTGATACAAAGGAAATTAACGCCAGCTTTACCCACCCAAACAAAGGAACCAAATAGAATAAATCACTTTGAAGAAATGCCGGTCCTACCTCTTTCATAACGAAATTTTGCGTATACGCAATATAGGTGATGATTGCGACCACGATCAATGCAAACATCAACACTATGATGCGTCCGACATTTTTCCATTTTTCATTTTGTATTGTCAATAGATACACATAATCCTTTAATACCACGAAAAAGTACGTAACCATGGCAATCAAAACAAATGCCAAAACCAAAAAGCCGATACTATATCCGACACCGCCACCGAAGAATACCAACATCAATACAGAAATAGCACCGAACATCAAAGATGATAAAATCGTACCACTCATCAAATAACGCATGATCTGCGAACGTCTAAACGGTCCGGTAAACAGATAGAAAGAGTCATTTTCAAAAAATAAGGCAGTACGTTTCTGCATCAAAACTGAACCTACCATCATTGCATTGAAACCAACCGCAATCATGATACCCATCTGAATATCTGTAATATTCATCATCGTCATCGCTGCATCCGGTCGTAACAATAACATGATAAATCCACCAACATATATCAATAGTAATAGGATCGTTATGATTGCACTGGATGGCTTGGAAAATACATTTCGAATCTGTCCCTTTAACTTATAGAAATATAAGATTACAAGTGCTCTCATATTACTCACCATCCGTACATGCAAAGAACATTTCTTTCAAGCTTTCCTCTTTCAGACCTTCTCTTGTGACATGGCGTACGATTTTCCCTTTGTTCATGATATAAGCTACATCCCAAATATCATCAATAACATCAATGATATGCGTGGAGATCAAAATAGAAACGCCTTCTTCCTTTAGCTTGGTAAATAAATGCAAGGTTTCTTCGATACTAGCTGGATCAAGACCAACCATCGGCTCATCGACTAGAAGTGCTTTAGGTGATATGATCAATGCCAATAACATACTGACCTTTTGTTTCATTCCTTTGCTTAATTCCTTTACTGTTTTTTTGCGTTTTTCTTCCAAATGAAACATTTGAATATAATGATCTGCCAATTCCTTATAATTGCTTGCACGATAAGCCTTACCGATAAATTCCACATGTTCATCTATGGTCAATAGATCATATAGAATAGGCGCCTCAGGAATATAACCAAAGCTTTGCTTTGCTTCAACACTGTCATTGTCATAGCCGCAAATTTTAATGCTACCTTCATATTTTAATAAATTCGTAATGCTTTTGATCGTCGTGCTCTTTCCTGCTCCGTTTGGTCCAAGCAAAATTGTGATCTGTCCATCCTCTGCACTTAGATCAATATCATCCACTGCCTTAAAACTTCCATATTTCTTCGTTAAATGTGCTACCTCAATCATCTATTTTTCCTCCGATTTCCTTTTTATCTTTATATAATCGATACTGCGTCAATACATAACATAAACCAAAGATGGCCATCATACAACCTATGATAGCAATCACAGATCCTAATGGACTCCACACATACTTGATTCCTTTTCCAAGTATCCATAACCCGATGCCCATAAACATGAAAAGTCTTGCTTTTTGAAAGGATAAGGATATCCTTAATTTACGATTCTTCAAACGAAATGCACAACCCATGAACAACATCAATCCACCGCCAATCAATCCCCCAGCAATCCCAGCCAACCATGCATGAACATCGATCCATCTCATACTCAAAAATAATGCAAGTCCAATGGCTAGTAGTACGATCGACACATAGAATGGCATCAAAAATTGTTCCTTACGAGTTTGTTGTTCTGTATGAAGAGGCTTTGTACCATTCTGAGCATAAAAGAAATGTATGGTATCATCTTTACAGGGAATCTTATACCATCCTGTTGATTCAAACATTTGTAAATAATCCACTTCATCTTTCTTCTTAATTTTCTGCATATCATAACTAAAAATCAGATCCTGTGGTTCCTCTTTATATAGCACATAGCATAACCACTTGAATTCACGAAAGATCCAACCTTCTAATGCATATTGATGTAAGATTTCCATATCTTCATCATCAGAAAAAGCCAATCCACTACACATGACATATTTTTTATTCTTCATAGCCTGCCTCCTGTAGAATTTTGCGCCCCTCTTCCACCATGTAACTACGTCGTTTAAATTCATTGATCAGTACCTGTCTTCCCTCTTCACTGATATGATAAACCTTTGTTCGATCATCTGTTGCAGATGTCAATTGAATCCAGCCTGCTTTACTGAGCTTTTTCAATAAAGTGTATAAGGTACCAGGCCCCATCGCCACATTGCCATGGGTGAGGTCTTCAATGAATTTCATAATTGCATATCCATGTCGTTCTTCTAATAAAGACAATAAAATATAATACATGGAATCTGTCAATTGTTCACTGTCTAAAGTATTGTTTTTTGACATTTTCAGCCTCCTAACAAATATATCCATTACAGATGTATCCATCTGTGATATATCTATTATGGATACAGTATACTATAGGATCTACTATTCGTCAAGACGTAAAAAGAAAGGCTTCTGTAACCTAGCCTTTCTCCATCTTTATTCTATGATACCATCACATACACAGGCATGCTTACATCTTTTGTCTTTAGCCGCAAGACCAATGAACGTAGTGCCAGCAGGTACATCGGTAATTACAACCGCATTGGCACCAATTTTCGCATGGTCACCAATATAAATATTGCCTAAGCACTTTGCCCCACATCCAATCATCACACCGTTTCCTAAGGTAGGATGACGTTTTGCATGCTCTTTTCCGGTTCCACCAAGGGTTACCCCATGATAAATTTGACAATCATCACCAATTTCTGCTGTTTCTCCAATGACAACTCCCATCCCATGATCGATCAATAAGCCTCTACCGATCTTTGCGCCGGGATGAATTTCAATACCAACCCAATTACGAGATAGATTCGAAGTCAATCTGGCAAGAAAAAATAAATGATGTCGATAGTAAAAATGCGCCACACGATATAAGGCAAGGGCCCTAATATGCGGATACAACAAGAGTACCTCCAGCTTGCTGTGGGCAGCTGGATCGTTTTCTAATGTACGATTCAAATTATGATTAATATCTTTTAATACACGAAACATGATCAAAACTCCAATACAGACAGATATTTTTCTCCACCATCTGGTGCTACTGTCACAATCTTTTTATCCGGATAATAAGATGCCAAGCGTTTTGCCAATGCTATATTAGCACCGGAACTGATTCCCACTAGAATTCCTGTTGTTTTCGCAAAATCCACAGCCTCTTTGAACGCATCTTCATCACTTACCAACATGATATCATCACAAACATTTTCATCGAAATTCTTAGGCACAAAGTTTGCGCCGATTCCCTGAATCTTATGAGGTCCGGCTTCATGACCACTTAAGATCGCACTATGCTGCGGTTCACCGGCAACACAACGTATGGTTTCTTTGGTTTCTTTCAATCTCCTCGCAATGCCACTAAACGTTCCACCCGTACCAACTGTCGCAACAAAGATATCTACATCAGGCACTTGATCTAGAATTTCTTTTCCTGTTGTTTCATAATGGATCAAAGGATTATAAGGATTATCAAACTGAGATAAAGATACATAATGATCATTTTCCTTCATCAAGCGTTGCATTTCTTCAATAGAGCCTTGCATTCCTTTAGCGCCATCACTCAAAATTAAGTCTGCGCCATAAGCCTTGATCATTTGACGACGTTCCAAAGACATTGTTTCCGGCATGATAATTTTAACCGGTATATGATAAACCGCACCAAGCATAGCCAAAGCTATCCCAGTATTACCACTGGTTGCTTCTATCAATACACTATCTTTTTTTATGATGCCATCTTCCATCGCATGTTGTAGCATTCCCATCACTGCACGATCCTTGATGCTACCTCCAACATTAAACTTCTCTAATTTTACATAAATATTTGTATGTTCTATATGATACATGGGTGTATTCCCAATCAATTTCAATGTTTCCATGAACATTCCCTCCTATAATTTAGATGTACTGCATGATAAGAAAACGATTCAGCAACAACATCGTTCATGCAAAAGGACTGTTTCGCATAAAACATCTGTAATCTCATGACGATATAGCTTTTTCATTTGCGTATCATCCTTTCTGTCATCATAGTATATGCACGAAGGTGTTCTCCATGTTTCTATATTATGCCATAAAAAAAGAAAAAAGAAAACATGTTTGCTTTCTTTTTTCTGAAACAAAATGAAAGAAATAGAGTTTCCATCCATTTTTATGATTTTTTCTTTTTATCCTTAGCACTCTTTTTGATTTTTACTGCTTCAGGCTTTGGATCTTCAAAATAACGTCCTGGTTTTGATAAGTCAAAATATAATCGACTGTCTTCACTCATTCCAAAACTCTTGTTACTGCCATCATCACTGATTTTATTCAGTGCTTCACAGAATAGTGCGTTATGTGCTTCCTCACGTTCTAATAGGAACATAATGGTTTCTTTGACATATTTATCATCAATTTGACGATATAAATATTCATAAACAACCTTTGCTCTTTGTTCACTGGCGATATCTGCTAATAGATCTGCTGCAAGATCTCCGGTTACTGTCACATAATCTGCTGTCCAAGGATTACCACTGGAATTTACAAGAGCTGGGTTTAAACCAAAAGTCACCATAGTTTCAAGTTCTCCTGAATCTACTTTTTTGTAATCTACATCTCCACCGTTTAATAGATTGATGGTCTGCGCAACCATCTCCATATGGCTAAGTTCTTCTGTTCCGATATCAAGAAATAAATCCTTGAATACAGGATCGTTTGCTCGAAAGCTTTGAGATAGATATTGCATCGCCGCCTTGAGCTCTCCGTTACATCCACCAAGCTGTTCCTGCATCAATACAGCATATTGTGGATTTGGTTTTTCAACCTTAATTTCACGCATAAATTTTTTGTCGTGCTTAAACATTTCAATCACCTCATGCATAGTATGTCCCTTCCCTTTCGCCATTATGCATGAGTTTCCTTCACAAGCTTCAAAAAGATAAACTTATCCTTTTTTCTTTAATTCTTTCATCAATTTTGAAAATTTAAAATCATTTCCGTAATTCAAAGTTCCTCTCCGATACAACTTTGCTCCTAATAATCCCATTAAAATAGTAGACACAAGCAAAATACTTACAGATAACAGGATTTCTCCTATACCAACAGAACCCATTGCAACTCTGGCAAACATTGCCATACAAGAAGAAAAGGGCAAATAAGATGCAATCGTAGACAATAAGCTATCCGGGTTCATCATACCATAAAAAGTTAAAAAGAAACTAATGACAAAGATGATCGTGATAGGAGATACCGCACTACCGACTTCCTCCACCTTAGATACCATAGCACCAAGTGCACCATAGATAAAGCTGTAAAACAAATACCCCAATGTACCAAATACGCCAAACACAAGTAAAACGCTCAACGGAATATCAAATAGAAAATCTAAAGAATGATTCCAGATATCCACATTGATCTGATAAGCGGCTATGCTTACAAATAACATACATGCTGTTTGTATTACACCGGCGATTGCTCCAGCAATGACCTTACCGAAAATTAAAGCATTTGGATTTGCACTGGTCACCAAAATTTCTACAGCACGATTTCCTTTTTCACTTGCGACACCATTTGCTGTCATCTGTCCATAAAAAATAACGATAAAGTATAATACAAAGACCAAAATATATGTATATAAATAATTGCTAACACCATCTTTTCCTAAAACATCTATGGTTCCGTTAATCGGTGTATGGATAATTTCATCGATTTTCGTAGCATCCACACCTAATGCTTGTAGCTGTGTTGTACGGTAATGTGTGCTCAATAAGCTAGTAAACACTTGTTGTTTGCTATCATTCATACTGCTATCTAACACAAGATATTTAAATTCTGTAGGTGCTGTTATCACAAAGCCTGCTTTGATGCTATGATCTCGAACCCCTTTTTCAATTTCCTCTTGTGATTTGGCTATGACCCAATCTGCATTCGGAAATCCTGATTTCAATAGTTCTTGATTTTCAATTATATGATCGGGATCATATAATCCTAATACCATAGAAGAATCATTCACCTGTTCTTGGGATGAATCATTTGAACCTAAATCTAAAAATCTTGGCACAAACATAACAACAGTTACCAATACACATACAAGAACGGTAGATACCTTATACCATTTCCCGTTGATAAAGTTTTTTAATTCAAAGCTTAAAACCTGTAAAAATTGTTTCATACTTCATAACCTGCCTTTGCCACAAAAATATCTGTTAGACTTGGTTCATAAATCATAAATTTTTCAATATCAATTTGCTGTTGTATCAGCACCTGTAACACATCTTGTTTGCTTACACCTTGATGTAAGGCTAAAATGAATCCCTCTTGTTTCTGTTCCTTTACTTCTACCAATCCTTTTAACTTTGTTTCGCAAAACTTTTGTAAATCAACATTACTTGTTTGTAGTGCACTTAATACAAGTTGATGCTTGCCAAATTCTTTCTTGATTTGTTTCAGATTTCCTTGAAGCACAATATTTCCCTTGTGCATAATCACAATATCTTCGCAGAACTCCTCCACATAACTCATTTGATGACTGGAAAAGATAACCAACTTTCCATTTTGAATCAGTTCCTTGACCACATCTTTTAAAACTTGAGAATTCACTGGATCTAAACCAGAAAACGGCTCATCCAATATAACGATATCCGGATCACATAATAACGTTTGTGCTAATTGCACCTTTTGTTGATTCCCCTTTGATAAGGTTTCTAGCTTCCTTTTTTCGTATTCTTCAATGCCAAGACGTTTCAACCATTTTTTTGTGCTCGCCTTTGCTTCTTGCTTAGTTGCTCCACGAAGTCCAGCTAAATATATTAATTGTTCATCAACACGTTTTTTGGGATATAGTCCTCTTTCTTCTGGTAGATAACCAATCTTATATTCACTTGCGATGAATGGCTTACCATCCATTAACACTGTTCCGCTATCTGCTTTAAACACGTCCATTAGAATTCGAATTGTTGTGGTTTTACCCGCACCATTCCTTCCTAATAACCCCAATGCTTTTCCACTGGTTATAGAAAACGAAATACCATGCAATACTTCATTTTGATCAAAATTTTTTTTCAAATTGCTTACTGTTAATTCCATACTTTCATCCTTTCTGTCGAATGAATTCATTTTATCGTAGATAATTCAATAGTACAAGTTATTTTGAAAATCAAATTATCAAAAAATAGGCACTTTAGACTAAGCACCTTAATTTTCATTATCTTCTTCATCCAGTAAATCTAATATTTGAGGCCTTAAGCTTTCCTCTACTTCTAGTAAATCTAGAGCATCATCGATACTCATTTTTTTCTTTTTTTATGATCATCT
>NZ_JBEQZJ010000075.1:0-7899 GCF_045223415.1 Hoskinsella mucinilytica
CGATAGTGGAACGCTGCCTGAGGAATCTTCTTTTTTTACTAGTATAGGAAAATCATTTCCAGCAATCTGTATCAGAACAAGTACAGAGCGACCAGAAGCATTAGATAAGGGCTGCTTTGTATTAGCGGGAATTAGTGACAATGGAGTAGTGCAGGCAGTAGAGACTGCAGTCGCAATGAACGAAAACAATGATTTAGGAATACCGGTACCCAATTATATTGAGGATGTTAGTAATAAAGTAGTAAAGCTGATTCAATCTTATACTGGTGTTGTTAATAAAATGGTATGGCGTAAATAGATTATGAAAACTTATCTACAAAAGTTGAAATCAGGACATTTATATCAAATAGATTTAGGATTAACCATAGTATTATTGTGTATGATGTCTTATGCAGTTTATTCCTTATATCAATATCAAGCATCTTATGCATTGATATTACTTTGTATGGTTCTTTTATGTGTTGGGATATTATTTCTATTACAATTCAAAAAGCCAAAACTTACTTGTGTATTACAAGTAATCCTATGTATTCTACTTGTAGTATGTAGTCTAGCTTTACATAAGGTAAATACAGTCACAGACAAGCTGTCCGATACGACAGAATATCAAACCATCCAAATCATCACAAAGGCAGATAGCAAGATAACATCTTCCTCTGACTTTACATCCTACCAAATGGGATATGATCAAAATGATATCAGTGGATATGATTACGCTAAAGAATTATTAGGTGAGAATAAGATCGTATTAAAGAATATGATGCCTGTAGAAAGTACCAAGAAAAGCTATGAGCTTCTAAAAAACAATAAAGTAGATCTTATGGTATTAACCTCAATTGGAAGAAGTGAATTAGAAGAAGAAACAACTGATTTAGATAAAGAAATCAAAGTTATATTTGAAAAGAAAGTAGAAATGAAACTGGCACAAGCAAAACATGTTGATATTACCAAAGATCCTTTTACTTTGTATATTTGTGGTACTGATTTATCAGGAATTAACGATGTTGGTTCTACCGGTAGAGGAGATGTGAATATTCTTTTGACCATCAATCCAACAACAAAAAAGGTGAATCTACAAGTCGTACCTAGAGATCTGTTTGTTTACATTCCAGTGAAGGATGCTAGTAGTAAGCTATCCTATAGTGGATGGTGGGGAGGAGTGGAATCCTCTATTGCTAGTATTGAACAAGCATTAGATATCGAAATCAATTACTTTGTGAAGATGAATTTCACAGGATTGATGGATCTTGTAGATGCCTTAGGTGGAGTGAATGTCTATAGTCATTATACATATAATGTAAGTGGTTATTCATTCCATGAAGGATACAATGAGCTGAATGGAACACAAGCATTGATCTTTGCGAGAGAACGAAAATCATTGCCACTGAATGAGCGAAGCAGGGGCTATCAACAGATGGAACTAATTAAGGCAATCTTCACGAAGTTTGGCGATGAGCCAAGCTATGATCATGCGATGAAAGTGATCGACAGTATATCAAATAATTTTACAACGAACCTACCAAAAAGTGATTTCTATGATGCATGTATGTTGGTAATCGATTTATTGCCACAGTTACAAACGATGGAAGTACACAGTATGGAAGGGAAATACAAATGGCATATGGATGAGGTAAGAACAATGGATTATCTGTATTACTTTTATCCGGACGAAGGAGAAATTGAGAAAACAAAAACGGGCATTTTGGAGACATTGAAATAACATTAGATCTAACAATAGGTGTAATTATCCAAAATATCGAACATAAACTTATAGTCGTAAGGTTCCAATAGAAAACTAAAGTTAATAGTTGATGTATATGATGCTAACATCGTACAAAAACATATGCATAAAATTGAGATTCTACATATACTAGTTAAGGAGAAACAAAGTTTTAAAAAATATATTAATATCACGAAAAAGATGTTAAAATAAAAGAGACAGGAGATGAATCATTGTGATAGTAAGGAATGGAATAAACAAAATTATATTAGACACAGATTTTCTTGATAAATGTCTAATAAAAAGTAAAGGATTAAAATCAAGTACCATTACAAGCTGTTATGAGCAAAACTATGTTTTAAAGACACTTACAAGCATTAATGCTGAGAAGTTAGAATTATGTGTACACAATGTAAATATGCGTTAGCAATTTTACGGAAAAAGAAGCTACTTATAATTTGGTTTATAGTATCTTTTTTTTTATTGCTAATCGATATATCTTATAAAAAAGATTTAATATATGGAAAAGACCTAGAAAATATTTTAAAAATTATAATAGATAACGTTAAAGACTTCAAACTTGATAATATACTTTTAGTTGTGACAATCATAACCGCATTTATTCCTTTTTTTGAATTGATAAAGGAAGAAAAAATTCTCGGTATTGATTTAGCTAAAGTTTATAACAATTTATCATCATACGATATATTACTTAAAGTAATTATTTTGTTAATGGTTATTACTAAACTACTGGATCTATATATATGTTTTATAGCGCAGTTTTTCACTAGTCTATTTTTGATTTTATTCTATTTTTATGATGTTTTATCTATTAAAGGTAAGTATAAGAATAAGAAAAATCAGATATGGAAAGTTATTAAAAAAGAATTTGAGGATGTTAAAAGTACTAATAAATTGAATGATTTCAGTTTGATATCGATGTTTGAAAATATAAAAAATAAAGATTTTGATGTATCATTATCAATTTTAGAAAAATTTTTAAAAGAAAAAGATCCGAAATATGAGAGATTTTATTTTGCTTTGATCAAAGACATTATCAGAGCTTTTTTTCGAAATACGGAATTGTTTAATGATGAAATGAAAAAAGGAAATTTATGCTCACAATTAATTGATACGTTTATCTATTATGAGGATTGTCAAAATAATGCAGAAACTACTACCATACATTGTATTACGATTTACAGTATTTTATTGATTGAGCTACTATGTGTGGATGCTAATTATTTATACGTTAAAAATATCAATGAATATGTGAAAGAAAATCTTTTGATTTATAGAAATGAAAAAGATATGGAATTAATTGAATTAAACTCTATCTATATTTTTATGATGATAAATTATCTAAACGAAAAGGACATTATAAAATTGAACGATGAAGGATTAGAGCAAATAGAATTATTTGAAATGGATGAGATTGGATTGAAAAAAGGGACTTTGGAAAAAAATCTATTTGAAGGAAATCATTTTTTTTATGATTCATTTCATTTTTTATATAAACTTTATGATGAACAAGAAATAAACCAATATTATATAGATTATGAGTTCTTCACTTATGTTTCTAATTGTCTATTTGTTTATCAAGAAAAAGGGGTAATTATATGATAAAGCAAGTCAATTTGTATAAAAAATATTCCAAAATAACGGATTCATGGTTATGCTTTGGCGGATCCAGTATGGTTACGATTAAAGACTATAAATCATTTAGTGAGGTTGAAGAAATTAACAAACTAATACTAGATAAAAATGAGGAAAAATATTGTCTGTATTTATTAAGTGAAGAAACTGAAAGAGATGATGAATTTTGGGAAGATGCAGAATCAAAGAATTTTGTGTTTTTAAGTTTTTTACGTTTAAACAAGATAGATGAACAAAAAGAAAAAGTAAAAGAATTGCTTAAACAGAAAATTGGAAATTGTATGATATACTCTTCATTAGATACATATGATTTGGTGATAGCTCATTATAAAGACAGTATTACTGGATTAATGGAACCTTTTGAAATTTTAAAAAATTATCAAATAGAAATTCTAGAAACTAATTCTATGATTTTATCTCATATTAAGAACCCCGTTGAAGGGGAAGCACTTCCTTTAGTATCTTTCCGATTTCGTTTAAAGCATTTAAAAAAATTTAAAAAAATTGATACTTTTTTAAAAGAAAAGGATTTTGAAAAAACTCTACGAAATGGAAATTATGATTATGAATATTTTAAAAAAAATATGACTATTTCTGAATTGTTTTGTTTTTTTAGTGAAGAAAAAGTGATGGATCATTCTTATGAGGAATTGTATAAAGCGGTTGCAGAAATGGAAATAAGACTATATGATGATCAGGAACTTCCTATTGAATTATTGAAAGTAGAACAATCTGATAAAGAATTTGAGTTATTTAAACTATATAACAACTTAAAATATAGATATTCTAAATATATTACACGAGATTTAACATATTTGATGGATTTTATGATTGAAAGCTTTCAAAAAAGATATTATAATGATTTGTTCTTAGTAGTATATAAACCTTTGAAAATGTTCTTGAGAAAATATATAGAAGCTCTACAAAATCTAATTGATGATAATAATAATTTTGACGATATAAAAGAGTCTTATGATATTTTTATGACTTCAATAAATGAACTTTTCCTTATTTTCAATTATTCAAGAGTCCATGTTATTAGAGGGTTTGCTTATCAAGGCCATAAGATAACAATGCCATTTAAAATGATTAATTATTATACGGAAATAATGGAAAAGCTAATAGAAATCCTTATTGAAAATGAAAATGAATATGAATTTTGTTTCTTACTTTTACCTTCAACCAAATCGAATATTCATATACAAACTCTGATCAATGATGAGAAATATAAAAATAGGTTATTATTAGTTACCTTACCTGTTGATCAAATATTTAATATTCGTATGATGAATTTCCAATTAGCACATGAGATAGGGCATTATATTTGCGATAAGGTCAGGGAAAGAGAAGAACGTAAAGATGATATGTGGGAGGCGATTTCTGAAACGCTTTATTTGATGATTTTTAATGCAGATAATTCGGACACAAAAGAATTTGCAGAATATTTATTTGCTAATCTAATCAAAGAAATCAGGTATTTCAAAAAGAAAACAGAGGCATTTAATCCGGGTGTAGAGAATTCGTTTAGAGATGCGATCATTAAAATTGTTCCTCGTTTATTGAAAGGTGTTTTATTTAACTTTGTTAGAAATTTAGAGTTTAATAAAAATGAATATCTAAAAAACAAGACAACAATTAAAACAAATAAAGATTTTAAAGAGTTGGATATCAAACTAAAAAATTATACATCTACTTTTGAAAAAAAAGTTCTTGATGTTTTTTTGGATAATGATATAGAAAATCAATTTCTTTTTTTATTAAAAAATTGTGATGAAGGATTTTCAGATATAATCGCAATAAAAGTATTTAATTTGAGTTTAATAGATTTCATAAATTTCTTTAATGATGAATGGTTTGATATTATAGGATTTAATAATCCTGATTTCATAATAACTAGAATTGCGATTGTTATATGTGCGGTAGGTTTTGATACTAAACAAATTTGTGATTCTGATATCGAAAATACATATAAAAAACAAGTGATAAGGAAAGCGATTGCTTTGTCAGATTACTTAAATGAAATTCTTAATAAAGTAGATAATTATCTCAGTCAAGAAGAAATAAATGAAGCATTTAAACAAGTTCAAGCAGATATTTATGTACCTAAGAAGCTTGGAACATATAAGAGTTTATATTATTTATATCTTTATTTAAAAAAATGTAATGACTCACTTGATTCACTTAAATTTAACGAAAGTAATAAATTACAATACGACTATATCAATAATGAAAAAAATCTTATGGAAATCATAAACGAACTACAAAAAAACATAATTTTGGGAATTCAAAAGGAATAAATAGGAAAGGAAACAGGTGATGTATGGAATACTTTTACGCATTGACAGATCAAAATAATGACATCATAAGGATGTGCGAAGAAAAATTAAAGCTAGAAAAGCAACAGGTATACATCGATCATGAGGAAAGTGAAGAATGGAAAGAGCTAATGGCAACCATAAAGGAATTTGATAAGCTGTATGTGCCATCGTTCTCGATGTTTTCACCTGATGAAGAAGAATTGAAGATCAGATTATCTGAGTTGAAGGAGCTGCGGGCAAAGCTTTATTTGATGGAAGAGAATCAAGATATTGATATTGATGTATTGCTAGATATGTTGGACTATGTAGAAAACGCAAAGAAACGTCGCTTAGCGGTAAAACAGCGAGAAGGAATACAGAAGGCGTTAGAGAAGAAACAACAGGGAGAGGGAGCTTATGGGCGACCTAAGTTAAATCTACCGGAAGATTTCGAAGAAGTACAAAAAATGATCATGAGGAAAGAAATGAATCATGAAAGTTATCGGGCGAAAATAGGAATGAAACGATCTACGTATTATAAGTATGTAAAGATGATACGAGATCAGTGGAAGGAAGAAGAATTGAATAAAACAAATAAGGCAGGATCTAAGTAGGGTTCTGTCTTCTTTCTTTTATTCGATAGGTTTGTATAAAATCATATTTACATCCCATACTTATCATCATAGGAAGTGAATATATGATAAAAAAACTTGATGATGAGTTGCATATCATACACAGAAAAGTGCACCATATTTTCAAGATTTTATCAAGGGAGGATATGAGTTGTTTGAATAAGTGATGGTTCGTAGTTCTAATAACAAAATAAGTGGCAACTACCGTGCATTAAGGTGATTACCACTTTTTTCAATTTTCATTTACAAAAGAGCTGCATTATAAAATATATGATAACGATATGATGGACACTTTGAGCTTCACGATTCAAAAAAATCTGATTTTTCTTACCGTATTTGACTAAAAATATAAATTTTTTTCATTTTCATGACAGACTCTATATTTTGTGGTATGATGCCTACTATAAAAAATGAAAAGGAGGTATTTATGATGAAAGTTATAGTATTTCTAAATGGGTAGTGCGTTAATGAATATTGGATTTGATCAGAAAAAGAATTTAGTGTTTCTTGATGAAAAATGAATGATAAAAATGAGAAAATATAGTGAAATTTTGCTTATCTATTTACATTCTATGGTTAGGTTAGTATAATATGATTGAAGGCTAAATATATCTATCATTGGTAAAAAAGAAAAAAGTAGATATATCAATTCATTTTACTTCCATGATTCCTTTTCATTCAACTCACTTTTTCGATTTCTGTGGTATTTAGAAGTGTTAGATGAAAAACGTAAAACGTAAACGAGGGGAATATGGAAGGAAATTTAGAAATAGCATCTTCAATAGATGAAAAAGACCCTTCAAAAGCATATGATAACTATTGTAAAAGGATCTTGTCAAACAAGCAAGTTGTGGCACATATCATGAAAGAATGTATCAGCGAGTATGAAGATGTGCCGTGGGAAGAGATTCCTACTTATATCGAAGAACCATTATCAAATAAGGAAAATGAAAAAATCATAGGAATGAACACAGAAGATGAAAGAATTACTGGTTCACAGATTCGTTATGATGTATTATTTCAAGCTGTGGTTCCTAATAAAGCTGGTTCAAAAGATAAGATTGGATTATTGATAAATTTAGAAGCACAGAATAAAGATAATCCAGAATATCCTTTAATAAGTAGGGCAATGTATTATTGTAGTAGATTGTTAGCAAGGCAGAAAAATGCACCAGAGGGATTTCAAAAATCAAACTTTCAAGAGATGAAGAAAGTGTATTCAATTTGGATTTGCCTTAATCACAATGAGGAAAAAGAAAATGTGATTAATCGCTATTATTTTAAAGAAGAATGTATCGCAAATGAATGGCATAGCCCAAAAGAGGATTATGATTTAATGCAAGCAGTTATGATATACCCTGGCGAACATTATGATTATGACGATGATGAACATGGACTTTTAGAATTTTTGAACATTGTGTTTGTGAGTAATTTAGAAGCTGAAAAAAAGAAAAAAATTTTAATGAAAGATTATGGAATAGAAATGACTCAAACATTAGACGAGGAGGTTGAAAGGATGTGTAACTTAAGTCAAGGAATTTTAGAAAAAGGTGAAAAAAAAGGTCTGATTGAAGGTAAAATTGCATTAGCAAAA
>NZ_JBEQZJ010000076.1:0-7857 GCF_045223415.1 Hoskinsella mucinilytica
ACCGATTATTTCTTCTGCTTGTTTTACCATTACTGGAACTTGTACTTCTACATAATGCTCTGCTTCATGATATCCATCTACTGTTGTATAATCATATGTTTCATCATCTACTGTGAAGTACGCTGGATAAGTATCTGTCGTTGTAGATAAGATCATGCTTTCATCTACCCATTTCCAGTTTTCAGGTAATGCTACTTCCTTTAATGTTGTGCCTTCCTGTGCTTCTAGATTTTCCGGTAGTGAGATGGATGGGGCAATTTCTTTTTCCTTTTGTTCATTTTCATTATTTTGAGCTGTTTGTACTTTCGTTGTATCACTTTCTTGTGCTCTTACTGTTACAGAATTTACTCCGGTAGATACACTTAATACAGTTGCCATTGCGACTGCTGCTGTTTGCTTCGTCTTTTTATTCATTTTTTGTCCCTCTTTCTTTGTGTTTGAACAGTAAACTTTTACAAATATATCCTAACAAATTAGTCACACATAGAAAAAGAACCTATTCCTACTTGGTATGATTTTCTTCCTAACTGGTAAAATCTTATGAAAATACGCAACCTGATTATAGGTTGCGTATCTTTGCTTCTAGGTCTTATTCTTCTTTTTTCTTCCCTTTCCACATTGTAGCGATTCCAGCTAACATAGCCATTAGGATTGCCCTAAATCCATTTACTGCTATTCCTCCTGTATCTTTGATTACTCCTTCATCACTTCTTTGTTTGGTATAAGTCTTTATGATCGTTCCCGTATAATTCCCTTTCATCGTGATGATAACGGTTGTCTTATCTCCATCGATCTCTGTTGTGATATCATAATCGATTCCTTCTACCAATACCTTTTCCCCATCTGTCAATCTTATATCTTCTAAGTCTTTATCTGTATCGATCGTTGGTACCTTTACTTCACTCTTTGGTTCGATCACAAAGGATATCACTTCACTTTCTATTCCTTCATAATCTTCACTATCTTCCACAACTGCTTTCACATACCATGTTCCTGCATTTGTTGGTATTACATCTGTATACGCTCCATCTATACGATCACTATACAAATATCGAGGTGTTCCAAATAAGAATCCAACTTGAGCTTTCGATGGTGTTTCTCCATATACCCAATCATTCATTGATAAAGATACGATTAGTTTATTATCAGCCTTATGTACATTCAGTTTTACTTTGATTCCGGTTACTACCTTATAATTCGTATCCTGTGGTGTATAAGTTATGATAACTTCATGACTTCCTACACTTCCTACCATTTCATTTGGTTCTGCCCAAGTAAATCCTGTTGGTAATTCCACATCTTTTAGACTTTCTCCAAAGGTTGCTTCTAACCCTGTTGGTATCGTATAGGTCGGTTCTGCTTGTAATATCTCAAAGGTAACGATCGTATCCAATCCTGTATATTCTTTTGAAGCGATGATCGTTGCTTTCATATACCATGTTCCTGCAGTCGTAGGAACCTCTGTTGTATATACACCATTTGGATCATTACTATACGTATAAACGACATCCCCATATTCTGCTTTTGCACTTGGCTTACTAGCATCTTCCTTATAGGTCCAATCCTTGATAGATGGTTCTTTTATCCAACGATTTTCTGCCTTTGATAACGTCACAGACAAACTACATTCTACATAATGTCCATCCTTGTGATAACCTGATACCTTACTATAATCATAATTCTCATCATCTACTTTCACATATGCTTGATAACTTGTACTAGCATCTGTCAATTCCAGTGTGCCATCTGCCCATTTCCAACCTTCCGGTAATTTCACACTAGATAATTCCTTATGATATACACCACTTAAATTCTGAGGTAACACGATCGTAGGTGCTTCAGCTTTTTCAATTTGGAATGCTTTCACTTCTTCTAAACCTTTGTAACTATCTGTTTCTGATACGCTTGCTTTCACATACCATGTTCCGGCATTCTCAGGCACATCGCTTTTAAATACACCTGTTTTACTATCACTATACGTAAAGCTAACAGTTCCGTATTTCGATGTCGCACTTGGCTTAACAGGACTCTTTCCATATGTCCAATCTTTGATATCTAATTCTTTCATCCAACTATTTTCTGCTTGTGATATCGTAAATACGTTCGTTGTACTTGCGGATTTGTAATTATCATCTGAAGCTATTGTAGCAGTAACACGATAAGTACCTGCATCTGTTGGTGCTTCGTTGATACTTTCCCACTTAGAATCACTTATTTTCTTTTCCCAAGTATAAGTTACTTCTCCTGTACTTCCCTTTGTAATAGCTTCAGGTTTTTCGTCAACAGCTTTTCCATTAAATGTTTTATCTAATGTTTCTGTAATAGAAATTGTACTTTCTGCTTTTGATATTGTAAATTCTTTCGCTGTTGAACTAGCTTCTTTGTAATTATCATCTGAAGCTACTGTAGCAGTAACACGATAAGTTCCTGCATTCGTTGGTGCTTCATTGATACTTTCCCACTTAGAATCACTTATCTGCTTTTCCCAAGTATAAGTTACTGCACCTGAACTTCCTTTTGTAGTAACTTCAGGTTTTTCGTCAACAACTTTTCCATTAAATATTTTATCTAATGTTTCTATAATAGAGATTGTACTTTCTGCTTTTGATATTGTAAATTCTTTCGCTGTTGAACTAGCCTTCATGCAATTATCATCTGAAGCTACTGTAGCAGTAACACGATAAGTTCCTGCATTGATTGGTGCTTCATTGATACTTTCCCATTTAGAATCACTTGTCTGCTTTTCCCAAGTATAGGTTACTTCACCTAAACTTCCTATTACACTAACAGAAGGCTTCTTATTTGCATTAGATCCATCATATGTTTTATCTAATATTTCTATAATAGAGATCGTACTTTCTGCCTTTGAAATCGTAAATTCTTTAGCTGTTGAACTAGCTTCTTTGTAATTATCATCTGAAGCTACTGTAGCAGTAACACGATAAGTTCCTGCATTCGTTGGTGCTTCATTGATACTTTCCCATTTAGAATCGCTTATTTGCTTTTCCCAAGCATAGGTTACTACACCTGTACTTCCCTTTGTAGTAACTTCAGGTTTTTCGTCAACAACTTTTCCATTAAATGTTTTATCTAATGTTTCTGTAATAGAGATTGTACTCTCTGCTTTTGATATTGTAAATACGTTCGTTGTACTTGCGGATTTGTGATTATCATCTGAAGCTACTGTAGCAGTAACACGATAAGTTCCTGCATTCATTGGTGCTTCCTTTATACTTTCCCACTTAGAATCACTAGTCTGCTTTTCCCAAGCATAGGTTACTGCACCTGTACTTCCTGATGTGGTAACTTCAGGTGTTTCATTTACAGGTTTTTCATCATATGTTTTATCTAAATTTTCCGTAATATCAATACTACTATCTTCCTTAAACATGATATTTAACGTAACTGTTAATTTTCGATTCACATTATCTGCTGTACCACAGTCATATTCATATACAATTGGTGTTTCTGCAGTATACCCACTTACAATACCGGTTTTGGAATCATATTTTGCGCCACTTTTGATGGTAATTTTGCTTAAATCAATTCCAGCAAATTTATCACCGATATTAAATGTGTCATCTACTTTTTTCAAGTCTATTGTTACGGATGTTGGCATGGATAAAGTGAGTAATCCTGGATTATCCCCTAGATTCAAATAAGCTAGTGGAGTGTTGTGACAATCCAAATATATTAAATTAGTATTGTTGCTGACATCTAAACTAGTGATATTAGTATCAAAGCAATACAACGCACTTAGATTAGTAGCTCCACTTACATTTAGATTTTTCAAGTTTTTATTGTTAGCGCAAACCAATTTTTCCAATTTCTCATTACTACTAACGTCTAAACTTTCAATACTAGTATTATCGCAATACATGAGAGTCATATTAGTAAATTTCGCAATACCAGTTAAGTTTGTAATATCTTTTTCACCTGTAATATCAATTATCTTTACATTAGCTATTTCTGCAGCTGATAACATGTCATCACCATTAGGATTGATTATTGTATTTTCTTTTAAATATTTTCTAAATGCTATATCTGGGAAATTGGCTTCATTAAGTTCTAAGCTAGTTGAATAACCACTTAGGTACAATGTTACTGTTAAACTTTGTTTTTTTCCTTTTGCTATTCCACAATCATATTCATATACAATTGGTATTCCATATTTATATCCACTAACGATCCCTGTTTCTGAATCTAAGCTTGCTCCACTTTGAATGGTAATCTTGCTCTTATCAATACCTTTAATTTTATCTTCAATTTTAAACGTATTTTCTGTGACATCTAAATCCAACATCACGTTTGTTGGTATATATAATTCTATTAAACTTGTATTTGTTCCTAAATTTAGATTGGCAAGAGGAGTATTGTTGCAATTTAGGAATTTTAAATTAGCATTGTCGCTGACATCTAGACTGGTAATGCCAGTTCCATAGCAATTCAAGTTTGTTAAAGCAATAGCACCATTGACTTTCAAAGTTTTTAGATTTTCATTGTTAGAGCAATTCAAGTTTACTAAATTAGCATTACTACTTACATCTAGACTTGTAATGCTAGTGTTGTTGCAATTCAAGTATACTAAAGAAGAAGCACCGTTGACTTCCAAAGTTTTCAGCTTTGCATTGCTGTAGCACGATAAGACTTCTAACTTAGTATTATTACTAACATCTAGACTTGAGATGCTTGTGTCGATGCAATCCAATTCTTCTAAATTCGTAAATTTTTCTATTCCTGCTAAGTCTGAGATAGTTTTTTCTCCAGCAACATTAATTCTTGTTATATTTGCTATCTCTTCTTGTGTAATGATACCATCTTTTCCATAATCTTGTTCCTTTAACCAATCTCTGAATCCTTCATCTGGAAAATTTTGTTCATTGATTTCTATACCAACCTTAATGTTCAATGTAACCCTTAAAGTTATTTCTTTATCCTTCACTATACCGCACTTATATTCATAAACAATAGGTGTTCCTTCGGTATAGTTACTTACGATACCAGCTTCTGAATCATAATCTGCACCACTTATAATGGTAATCTTACTCTTATCGATACCATCAAATTTATCTTCAATATGAAACGAATTACCTGCAACTGCCAAATCTTTTGTTACAGATCTAAGCATATTTAAATCAGTAATTCCTATATTTGTCCCTAGATCCAAATAGGCAAAACTTATATTCGTACAATACAAGAATGCTAATTTTTTATTTTCACTGACGTTCAGACCACTAATGCCAGTATCAGAACAATTCAATGATTGCAAAGCAGAAGCTCCCTTTACATTTAATGTTTTCAAACTTTCATTATGACTGCAAATCAAGTCTGTTAAAGCAATATTGCCACTGATATCCAAATTACTAATACTGGTACCAGAACAATCCAAATATACCAAAGCAGAAGCTCCCTTTACATTTAGTGTTTTTAAACTTTCATTACGTTTACAAATCAAGGTTGTTAAAGCAGTATTGCTACTGACATCCAGATTACTAATACTAGTACCAGAACAATCCAAATATACCAAAGCAGAAGCTCCTTCTACATTTAATGTTTTCAGATTTTCATTATTACCGCAATACAATTCTTTTAGTTTTGTAAAGTTTGCAATACCTGTTAAGTCTGAGATAGTTTCTTCTCCAGCAACATTAATTCTTGTTATATTTGCTATCTCTTCTTGTGTAATGATACCATCTGTTCCATAATCTTGTTTCTTTAACCATTCTCTGAATCCTTCATCTGGAAAATTTTGTTCATTGATTTCTATACCAGTCTTAAAGTTCAATGTAACTGTTAAAGTTATTTCTTTATCCTCCACTGTGCCACACTTATATTCATAGACAATAGGTGTTCCTTCAATATAGTTACTTACGATACCATTTTCTGAATCATAATCTGCTCCACTTATAATGGTAACCTTACTCTTATCAATACCATCAAATTTATCTACAATATGAAACGAATTACCTGCAACTGCCAAATCTTTTATTACAGATGTAGGCATACTTAAATCAGTAATTCCTATATTTGTCCCTAGATCCAAATAGGCAAAACTTATATCCTTGCAATTCAAGGATATTAATTCTTTATTTTCACTGACACTCAGACCACTAATGCCAGTATCAGAACAAAGCAACATTTGCAAAGCTGAAGCTCCCTTTACATTTAATGTTTTTAAATTTTCATTATCATTGCAAATTAAGGTTGTTAAAGCAGTATTGCTACTGACATCCAGATTACTAATACTGGTACCAGAACAAATCAATGATTCCAAAGCAGAAGCTCCTTTTACATTTAATGTTTTCAAACTTTCATTATCATTACAAAATAAGGTTGTTAAAGCAGTATTGCTACTGACATCTAGACTATTGATGTTCGTACTGTCACAATACAAGGTTGTTAAAGCAGAAGCTCCCTTTACATTTAATGTTTTCAAACTTCCATTATTTTTGCAAAGTAAGGTTGTTAAAGCAGTATTACTACTGACATCCAGATTACTAATACTGGTACCAGAACAATTCAATAATTCCAAAACAGAAGCTCCTTTTACATTTAATGTTTTTAAATTTTCATTATCATTGCAATACAGGTTTGTTAAAGCAGTATTGCTACTGACATCTAGACTATTGATGTTCGTACTGTCACAATACAAGGTTGTTAAAGCAGAAGCTCCCTTTACATTTAATGTTTTCAAATCTTCATTATTTTTGCAGAGTAAGGTTGTTAAAGCAGTATTGCTACTGACATCTAGATTACTAATACTGGTACCAGAACAATCCAACGATACCAAAGCAGAAACTCCTTTTACATTTAATGTTTTTAAATTTTCATTATTACTGCAAAACAATTCTTTTAGTTTTGTAAAGTTTGCAATACCTGTTAAGTTTGAGATAGTTTCTTCTCCAGTAACATCAATTCTTGTTATATTTGCTATCTCTTCTTGTGTAATGATACCATCTTTTCCATAACGTTGTTCCTTTAACCAATCTCTGAATCCTTCATCTGGAAAATTTTGTTCATTGATTTCTATACCAACCTTAATGTTCAATGTAACCGTTAACGTTATTTCTTCATCCTTCACTGTACCACACTTATATTCATAGACAATAGGTGTTCCTTCGGTATAGTTACTTACGATACCATTTTCTGAATCATAATCTGCTCCACTTATAATGGTAATTTTACTCTTATCAATACCATCAAATTTATCTTCAATATGAAACGAATTATCTGCAACTGCCAAATCTCTTGTTACAGATGTAAGCATATCTAAATTAGTAAATCCTATATTTATCCCTAGATCCAAATAAGCAAAATTTATATTCGTACAATACAAGAATGCTAATTTTTTATTTTCACTGACATTCAGACCACTAATGCCAGTACGAGAGCAATTCAACGATTCTAAAGCAGAAGCTCCCTTTACATTTAATGTTTTTAAATTTTCATTATCGTTGCAAAATAAGTCTTTTAAATCAGTATTACTACTGACATTCAGATTACTAATACCGATATTAGAACAATTCAACCATTGCAAAGCAGAAGCTCCTTTTACATTTAGTGTTTTTAAATTTTCATTATCATTGCAATACAAGGTTATTAAAGCAGTATTGCTACTGATATCCAAATTACTAATACTGGTACCAGCACAATCCAACGATTCTAAAGCAGAAGCTCCATTTACATTTAGTGTTTTTAAAGTTTCATCACTATTGCAAAATAAGTCTTTTAAAGCAGTATTGCTACTGACATCCAGATTACTAATACTAGTACCAGAACAATCCAAATATACCAAAGCAGAAGCGCCTTCTACATTTAATGTTTTCAGATTTTCATTATCACCGCAATACAATTTTT
>NZ_JBEQZJ010000077.1:0-7512 GCF_045223415.1 Hoskinsella mucinilytica
ATTATTAGGTAAACAACAAGAAAAATATCAACTTTTAGAAAAAATTATCCAAAATAAATATGGAAAGAATGAAAGAAAATGGCTAAGAACATTAAATCAAGTGCAATTAGATCATATCACTGATTTCATTTTTGATTATGATTCTATCGAAGAATTAAAAGTAGCCATTGAACAAATAGGTAACTAGTATGTCGTATTCTTATTAAAGAAAGGGCAGTGAAAGTGATGATCAAAAAATATGAGGAACTGAGGAAAAATAAAGATTTGCGATATCACATGAAATATAATAAAGAAAAAGTGTGTAAAAGATAAAATAACATGATTAAAAACTTGATTAAAAACTTGATTAAAAACTTTTAATCAAACACAATGAAATCATATGACAGATTTTGTATTTCGATCCTATTGAGTCATTAAGATAACTACTAAACTAAACAGATAACTTATAGTAAAAACAAAGAGAATTCAAATTGAAATGAATTCTCTTTGTTATATCTTATCATGATTTTTTGATATAAGTCTTAGCCTGCATAAATAAGCTTACCTTTATTCATACCGAACACCTCATCAGTATTCTTCGTTATTTTTTTTGAATGTGTTACTATGATTACACACTTATTTTGTTCATGAGCCAAATTTTCTAGAATTTTGATGATTTCATCCTCGGTTTCATGATCCAAATTACCTGTAGGCTCATCAGCTAAAATAAGATCAGGGTCATGTGACAAAGCTCGTGCGATACCGATACGTTGTTGTTCCCCACCAGATAGCTTCAGTACCTTACGATGAGCAGTTTCTTCATTGATACCTACACTTTTTAATAGATTTAAAATATATGTTTTATCACCACGATGCTCTGCTTTACTGATAGACATAGACAATTCAATATTTTCATATGCAGTTTTATTTAATAGAAGATTATAGCCTTGAAAGATGACACCAATATTTCTTGCTCGATAATAATCACGGCTTATTTCACTAAGATCCTTTCCATCGTATAGAATCTTTCCTTCTGTGCATGCATCCAAACCGGAAAGTAAAGACAGAAAGGTTGTTTTACCTGAACCTGATTTACCGATGATGCTATAGAGTTTTCCTTTTTCAAAATCAAGACTGATATCCTTCAAGACAGGATGCGTTGTATTCTCATATATATAACTAACATGTTGAACTGATAATATAGACATTTTATTTCCTCCTTAATTACGCTCACGCAATATACGCATTGGTTCAAATTTCATAGCATAGAATGAGCTAACCGCACTTGCTAATACTACTAATAGCACAGCGATTATACCAAGTTGTGCTACTGTAGTTGCACTTAGTACTGCATTGATATGTGTAATTGGGGCATTGTCTGTTGCAAGACCACCCATAACGGAGCTACCTGTATTCATAACATTACCACCAGTTTGTGAAGCAAGTTTATTCGCAAGCATCATGTTAGTGACAGGCTGAGCAATTAGGCTACCAATCAAAAGGCCTACCACTAAACACACGATCATGATCATCATGGATTCTAATAACATCTGTAATACAATGCTACTCTTTTTCATGCCCATGGCACGTAAGACACCAATTTCATATTTTCTTTCTCTGATAGCTAACATAGATAATAGTAGAAGAATGGTAGTTCCTAAAACCAATACTACTACAAGGAAAATATTGGCGATACCGGTCATTTGTTCGATTGGTTTAATAAACGCATGATAAGCAATATCATCAGTTTTCACATTGTAATATTCAGAAAGACCTGCTTGAGTTGCATCTTTTTTGAAGGCATCTAGATCCTTTGGATTGGAAAGGAAGAATGTTCCTTGTAAAAGAGGTTTATATGCATAATCCTCGTTGACAAGATTGTCTGTTTTGGTAAACACATCACCATAGGCATTGCTATCCTCATTGTGATAAATACCGCTGATTTTAAAAGTCATTTCTTTTAATACTTTACCACTTGGATTCTTATCGTGAATATCTTTCGCTTGAAAGCTATCACCGACTTTTAAATTATTCAGTTTTGCCAATTCATCAGATATCAATGCTTCATCGGAAGCTTCAGGATAAGTTCCTTCACTTAGCTGTGCTTGTCTGTTTTGAAATATTTTGGCATTTTTTACATTGTCAAATCCGTTGATATATATAGAAGGAATACGGGCTCTTTCCAATGGTTCTCCGGCACGTTGCAATTCTGTATAGCGCTTATCAACGGGCTGTTTGAATTTTAATTGATCAGCAACTGCTTCCATGGTTGCTGCGTATTCAACCTTTTTGATATATTTAGACTGAGCCATTTTTCTAACGGTATCATTAGAAATACCGGGTATAAGGAAGGAATCATTACGTTCCATCGCTTGAGAAACTTTTTGATAATCTTGTTCGATAAAGACCTGTGTGCTTAATTGACTTTTATAGTCATTTGCTATGGTTGCTGTATTGTCACGAACGATAATAGCGACACAACTCATCGTGATAACCAACAGGAAAATCACTGCAATCATTAGATTTCTTCCAGCATTCTGAAAGATATTTTTAAACGCATTTTTCAATATATACATCTTTTTTACCTCGCTTTTCTAGTTGCAACGTCATCATAACACAAGGAATGTTAATTTTAAGGCAAGGTCTTGATTTAAAATTAACATTCAATATACTATAATGTTCACGTAGAACATCGTGATTGACAGGAAGGATGATAAAATGAGAATATTGGTTGTAGAAGATAATGAAGAATTATCTGTGTTAATGATAGAGCAGTTAACAAAATTTGGTTTTGTCTGTGATGGTGCAAATAATGGAGAAATCGCAGATCAGAAAATGTATGATAACGCATATGATGCTGCACTACTTGATTTAAATCTTCCGGATACTGATGGTTTTGATCTTTTAAAGCATTGGCGAGATAAAGAAATAGAAACCCCTGTTTTGATTGTTACAGCACGTGATGATATTGATGAAAGAGTAAAAGGGTTGCAACTTGGTGGAGATGATTATATTACAAAGCCATTTGAATTTAAAGAATTAAATGCACGAATACAAGCGGTCATCCGTCGCTTTCGTGGTAGACCGACAGCAGATATCAGAGTAGAAGGGCTAGTCATAGATCCTGCTTCTAGAAGTGTGACTCTAGAAAATCAAAAAATACTTCTATCACCAAAAGAATATGATATTCTCGAGTATATTGCCAGTCAACACCCTAGAGTGATATCTAATTATGAAATTGCAGAGCATGTATATGATGAAGACTTTGACCCATTCTCCGGAGTAATACGTGTTCATATGGCGAGTATTCGTAAAAAGTTATTGATGGATGGAAAATCTCTACTTCATAATGAAAAAGGAAAAGGGTATTACTTATGTCGTCCATAAATAAGAAAAAATATATGTTGATTGCATGTTATGTCATTATTCTAACCTTTGCGATATTGTTGTGTTTTTTCTTCTTTTTCAGTAAATCAAATGCAGATATAAATAGCATACCTCAAGTTTTGTATTCTGCGAAATACAATAGTGAAATCATATCTATGAATTCTATATCGTCACAACAACTTTATGAGTATTTCAGAACATCTCTTTTTCAATATTTGCCTTTATTGATTGCAACAATTTGTTTTATTATTTTGATCTTATCTTGTATTCTGCTTTGTTGTATCAAGCACTTAGATAAGAAGCAGGAACAAAAAATAGCACAGGATCTACTTCATGTGGGAGAGGAAGAGGTTGATCGTATGGAAGAAGCTTTCCCTAGTGAATACGCACGAATCAATCAAAAGCTTTCCGCATATGATGAAGATCAGCGTAGACTTCATTCTTATATCGCACATGAACAAAAAAATCTCATTATGCTTATCAAAGGCAAAATCAGCTCAGGCTATGACATTAGCAAAGATATGGATGCCATGTCACACTCCATTGATGATATTTTGGCTTTATCTGCCCATAAAAACTCACAGAAAAGCATTTGTAATTTGGCTTTGATTGCTGCAGAGGAATATGATAGTTATCATGCGATATATGACCAATTATATTTTGATTTTGATGAAGAAGCAAATTATACCATCCTTGGCAGAGAACAATGGTTGAAAAGAGCACTAGATAATTTAATTGAGAATGCAATAAAATATGGGAATCAAAAAGAAATCAATATTTATCTAAAACAAAAGTATCACAGTGTTTTGATATATGTTGAGGATCATGGAAAAGGAATTAGTGAAGAAGAACAAGAGCGTATCTTTGATTACGCTTACCGTATCCATCCACAAAAGCTAGATGGATATGGTATCGGACTAAGCTTGGTATCTCATGTATGTGATCTATGCGATGGCTTTATTCGTGTAATAAGTGAAGTGGACAAAGGTAGTACCTTTATACTTTCTTTTCCCTCTATTAGTGATTAGACCCATCATGTAAAAAAACAGTCGATATTGAGATAGATATTTTCTCTTAATCGGCTGTTTTCTTATGTTGGATGATTTGTATTTTGGGATAGTATTCCATTGCTTTTCTTTTCCATGGATGATCATCTGCCAAAGCCGTTTCCACACTCCATCGTTTTAAATGAAAGGCTGCTCTGGCAATACTGGCTAGCATATAAATCATCATAACGATGACAATACCAAGTAATAGACAAAAAACTCTATTTTCAATCGCTGTTTTGGTATCCAATATCACCAAAGAAGCGTTTAAAGCAGATATGGCATTAATGACTTGTTTATATTTATATTCCGGTAAAAAGAAACCGATATACCCTAGAAACATGATTACGAACATTGCATATTGTTGGGGTATTATATATTGAAAGAAAATAAAGAATAAGACAACTCCTACTAGGGTACCAAGAAAACGATGACGAATACGTTCCAATGTTTCACAGAATTCTAATTGTGTTAATGACATTACAACGATGCTGATCCATAATGGCTTGGATAGGTGTAAAACAGAAGCTATGAACATAGCAATACTAATGCCCAATGACATACGCAATATATAACTATGATGCTGTTTGCTACGTTGAAACTGTTGCTTGAAATTACAACCGTTTTTACCAAACCCTTTTCTTTTCCAATGGATGAGAATACAAAGACTAACCAAACAAGCACCAAAACAAACGCAAGCTATTCGTCCATTGAATTGAGCCCAAGGAACTGCAGTTGATTGTGAAAATACAAAACAAAGTAGGAAAGATATATTTGCTTTGATTTCCATTGGCTCACTGATCAATGATAGCAACCAAACAAGAAAGCAAAAATTGATAAGGAAAGCTAGAAACGGATTCCATAATGCACTCTGTGCAACAATACCTCCACCAATATAAAGGATCAATACAATGAGACTCATCGTTAATGGTCGTATACCAAGATCACAAGTTGGAAGCATGGTAAACCCTACACCAAGTGCGACTGCAGTTAAGGTGTTTTCTACATGGAACATCATTTGAAATAAAAAAACAAATCCTACGTTAATCATAAATCTAAATGCATTATAGAGTGCTTGTTTAGCAAATGATTGACTGTTTTTTAGCATAATTTCACTCCTTTTTTTCATGACACCTTGCTTTTTGGTTTTAAGTAGGCTATGATATTTTTATAGTAAATAAATATAGATAGTACATAATTATGTACTAATTGTATTTTAGCTGTTTTTGAGAATATGTCAATACCAAATGAAGAGGAGGAGCAATTATGATCAAGCAGAATGCGAAGCAAGAACTTATCCGCTTATTGCCACATTGGCACTATAAAGTAGAACGTAGTATTCGAAATCAACAGAAAGCTAGACAAATCAGTTATGAAACTTATTTCTGTTTAATGACGTTAAAAAGCTATGGACAGATGAGAATGGGTGAATTAGCAAAAGCATTAAGGTTAAGTAAGCAACAAGCAACCCATATCGTAGATAGTCTATATGAACATGGTTTGATAGAGCGAAAAGAGAATCCAAACGATCGCAGAAGCATTTATATCGGTGTAACTGAACTTGGCGTAAAATTTCTAGAAGAAAACGCTCTTGATGCAACAGCACTATATGAACAAATGCAACAGAAATTAAGTATAGAAGAAATTCAGGAATTTGAAAATGCTGTACACATCATGTTGAAAGTGTTAGATAAGTTAGAGTAAAGTTAGGAGGAGACCATATGTTAGATAAAATTTTAGGAGTATTGGTAGTATTGTTTTTTATTTGCTTGGTGATTTCTATCTTTTTAACAAATGGAAATAAATTCGAGCTGATTATTTGTGGGTGTATTACAGTGACATGTTTTGTACTATTTCAAAGACATAAGACAAGTTGATCCATAAATGGTTAATTGAGAGTTTTTAAGGAATATAGATAGCTTCTATCAATGTTTTTTCTTGAAGTAAAACAATCATTCGATATATGCGAAACAAGAAAGATTTTTTGATTTTGGTGCCAATATTGTCTGTGAAGCATATAATAAGATGATAAATGAGGCATTATAATAATTAAATGAGATACCACTTTACAAAGAAAGCACTGACAAAGTATTTATCTGATGAAATAACGAAACGAAATAGGCAAACGCATCATAAGATGTTTACATAATGGATAACGAGGGAGGATACAATCATGAAAAAGTTATTCGCAGCACTTTTATGTGCTACAATGGTGTTTGGTGTTTCTGGATGTGGAAATGATAGTGCAAAAAAGGTGGAGCCAAAGGAAAAAGAATATCTCAATGAATCAGATTTAGTAAAAGCTTACTCAGATCCTAAAAGTTATATTGGAAAATATGTGAAATTGTCCGGTAAAGTTTTCTCAACACCTGAAAAAGATGATGATGGTGTTTATTTTCAAATGTTTGCGGATCCGGAAAATAATAAGTTAAATACAGTGGTAGCTTATCCTGATCCTACTTTTGAGGTCAATACTGACGATTATGTCGTTTTAGATGGAAAGATCGTGGATAAATATGAAGGAGAAAATGTTTTTGGTGGATCTGTGACGGCAGTTCAAGTGGTAGCGGATTCTGTTAAGATGTCAACTTATGTAGATGCGGTATCACCTGCGATAAAAACGATAACGCCTACTGATTTAAAAAATAGCCAAAATGGTGTAGAAATTGCTATAACAAAAATTGAATTTGCAAAGACGGAAACACGTGTTTATTATAGTGTGAAGAATAATTCAGGAAGCAAATATCGCTTTTATGACTTTAATATGAAAGCGATACAGAATGGTAAACAATTTGATGTCAAAAACAATTATAATGCAGATTATCCTTCTGTAAGTGGAGATGTTTTAAATGGTGTAGTATCAAAGGGCATTGCTGATTTTCAAAATTTAGAACAAGCTGATTTCACATTGCATTTAGAAGCAGGATATAATGATGATTTTAATATGGATTTTGAAGAAATCAGTTTTAATGTCGTAGTTAAATAATTCGTTTGCTTTATATAAGTTATTATAAGGATCACTTATTGATAAGTGGTCTTTTTCTTTGTGCTTTATCTTTGTTAAATAGTATTTCATATGAGTTTATGTTAACATATAAAC
>NZ_JBEQZJ010000078.1:0-6509 GCF_045223415.1 Hoskinsella mucinilytica
GATTCCCTTTCAGGATCGTCAGCGACCATCCCTTAAGGAAATCTTATATGATTTCTATACTATAAATTCTCTCCATTTGTCTTGATGACATTTTGATACCAATAAAAACTATCCTTCTTATATCGATTTAATTTCGCTGTGGCATCATCTTCTTCACGATCGACATATACAAACCCATAACGTTTCTGATAGCCATTTAACCAACTTAATAAATCTGTGAAAGACCATGTACAATAAGCCCATACTTCACATCCGTCATCACAGGCTTTTTTCAATTCTTTTAAGTGTGCTTCCAGAAAAGCAATACGATATGGATCGTGAATGACATTTCCTTCTTCCAACTTATCAAAAGCACCTAAGCCATTTTCACTGATAACGATAGGAAGATCATAACGACTTGTAATATCTCGACAGCACATACGAATTCCCATCGGATCAATGGACCAATCCCAGTCTGTTTTTTTCAAATATGGATTGGATGGTTTTTTGTATAAGCCCGGTATACCTTCTTCCTTGCTTGTACCTTTTTTTCCAGTTGTATTTACTTCTAAACTGATACCGACTCCATCAATAGGATTATATTGAATTGCTGCAGTCTGATAATAATTGACTCCCATGAAATCAATAAAACCGGCTGCTTCTTTCATGATCTTTTCATCATCAGCTTCCATTTGGATATGAATGCCTTGACTAGTTAAATAACGCATGGCTGCTTTCGGATAGCGACCATATGCATAGACATCCATCCAGAAATAATTTTGTAGATCATCATAGTCTGCTTTTGCCATAGCATTCATTGGATCACAATCCAAAGCATATCCAGGAGAATATGCAAAGCTTGCGCCTACATGAGCATTTGGATATCGTTTTTTCAATTCCAATACACTATAAGCATGCGCCATATTCGCATGATGGTTTACCTGATAAAAGGTTGCTTGATCTTGAATCTTTCCCGGTGGATGCATTCCTGTCAACCAACCTAAAGACGTAAAGATATTTTGTTCATTCATGGTAATCCAATAATGTACTCGATCACCAAAGTGTTCGAATAAGATGGTCGCATAACGTACATAATCCTGAACAATATTTCTATGTTCCCAACCACCATAGGCATCTTGTAAAGCCTGAGGCATATCCCAATGATAAACCGTTACCATTGGTTCAATACCATACTTGATACATTCATTGATGATCGCATCATAATACGCTAAGCCTGCTTCATTCACCGCTCCGTTTCCATCAGGAATGATTCTTGTCCATGCGATTGAGAAACGATACGTCTTCAATCCGGCTTCCGCCATCAATGCAATGTCTTCTTTAAAACGATGATAATGATCGACAGCCAAATCACCTGTGGTTGCCTTGAATGTCTTGCCTGGGATACGTACAAACGTATCCCAATTGCTCATTCCTTTGCCATCTTCCTGTGCGGCACCTTCGATTTGATAAGCAGCAGAAGCACTGCCCCAGAGAAAGTCTTTTGGAAATCCTTTACTTTGTTCAAAATACATAACGCAGCTCCTTTCAGTATAGTTCTTTGATTACGGTTGTTTCAAATTCAAAATATTCAGGTATATGATGTGCAATGGAGTATTCAAAGATCTGTGAATTATCTAAGAATGCGGTTTGTAAGACTTCACAGACAAAATCAGTATCCTTCATATTTAAATACTTCTTTTCTATGTCATTAGGTCTTACTGCATTGATCGATACATGTGCACTCTGAATTTTAAGATTCAATACCTTTGTGATGTAGTAATAAATAGAACCCTCTACATCTTTCAATTTCAAATCTTTAATGACATTGATCGGCATCCACGTATATTCAACGATTCTAGGTTGATCATGAAACAACCGTACACGAATGATATAATAAACAAAATCTCCGGGTTGAATATTCAGCTTTTTTGCCATATCCTCATCACTTTTGATGATATCGAATCGCTCTACAATTGAGGTAAATCCCGGTCGAATCAAATCTCTTCTGGTTGTATAGATTTCATTCACACCGGCATTTTTCGATGCATCACCCTGAACAATTTTCTTTACAAACGTTCCCAATCCTCGTTTTCTTACGACATAGCCTTCTGTTACCAACTTATCCAGTGCTTTCTTAACGGTCAAAACACTACAGTCATATAGATTGGCAAGCTCTTCTCCACTGGGAAGCATATCATTGGCATCATATACGTTACGGCTAATATCCTGCTTCACTGCATTATACACTTTCATATACTTTGGTGTCATGCATCTTCACCTCACTTATCTATTATTATACACCATAAAACTATATTTTTACATTGAAATCATTATATGTTTGAAAAGCAAGGCAATCCTTTACTGATATTGCTTCTCACATAAGGTCGTGCCTGTTTCCAATAGTTTCATGACACAAAGGGTTTCTTCCTCTTGTACCTTAGAAGGGGCTCCATTTACCAAAGTTTCATACAAAGCATCATAGACTCTTCCATAATCACCGGGAACACTGATTACCTTTTCTTCATGGTATCCATGCTCATCCATATAAGTGATGGTACCATAATCTTCCTCAACATCTTTACCGAAATCTGAATGATGTGGCATATAAAATTTCTTTAGATCGGCCTCTTGCTTATCTGCATGTTCTTTTACAAACATGCCTTTTTTTCCATAAACGACAAAGCTTGGTCTACGTTTGATTCTGAAATAACTTGATTTTACCGAAACCTTTAATTGATTTCCATAAAATAAATCTAAATCAAAGTAATCATTCATTTTATCTTTACCGCAAAGACAACGAACATCATACATAACCTTATCCGGTTGTTTAAAGTAAGATATTACTTGGTCCAATGTATGACAACCATGTCCATATAAATAGCTATCATAAAACTTGAATTCATTCGAATTTTCAGGTGTTTCCGGACGATAATAATCAAAATGCATTTCTACTTCATACAACTCACCCAGTTTCCCACTTTCGATGACCTTTTGAACGGTTAAGAAATCAGAATCATATCTTCTGTTTTGGTAACATTGCACAAGTTTCCCTTTCTCTTTGGCATAAGCAAAGATTTCTTTCGCTTGTGCATAAGTCATCATAAATGGCTTTTCTACCAATACATGCTTGCCATGATCCAATGCCATTTTAGCATATTCATAATGATGATCCGGTTGGGTACAAACAACGATCACATCAATCGCATCATCTTGCATGATCTCTTCCACCTGCTCCGTATAATAGACATCTTCTATTTTATCCCATTTTGAAGATAGCGCATGTGGACTGTAGATCGTTTTGATCTTAAATTTATCTTTTCTTTGTTGTACGAATGGTATATGATATCGATTCGTACTTTTACCGCTTCCTATATAACCTAATGTTAACATATCCTTCTCCTTATCGATTGATAGAACTACCGATTCTAAAATAGGTATGACGTTTTCCTCTTACCGCAATGGATAATGCCATGACATTTTCAATCGCAGGTATCCCATTGGTATTGGCATCTCCGAAATCATAGATGTCCGCACCTGCCTGCTTTGCTTGTATCGCCAATAGCTTCATCGTGTCTGTATCGCACCCTTCCTGTGACGTAGCTACAGACATACTGACCAATCCACCGGCACGTTTGATTCGCATTGCTGTTTTCGCAAGATTCTCAACATAAATACCCGCAACACTTCCCGGCATCGGTAGTGTTAAAACATCAGCCCCGGCACAGATATAACGCTCCCAGTACGTTTCTTCCTCTAGCTCAAGGGCATTGACATATCGATTCAATATCAATAATCCATCATAGCTTTTTCTGACAAATTCAATGGCTTCTAACACTGCTTCACTATCGTTTCCTTCTTTATTACGATATGCTGTTAGACAAAGATAATCAGGATGTAAACGAATCGCAGCTTCTAAGGTTTGTTTACTTAACGTTGTACCTTTTTCATATTGTAGATGATGAGCACCGACAATTTCTAAATTGATACCGATCAATCTTCCTGTTAATTTCTTTAACTCTTTGATTGGATCATCACAAGGCGCTATGCCTTCAATTCTAGGATGTTCCACATCAATGACTTTTAATAAGATCATATCAGCTGCAGAGCATGCCAATAACTCTGCATTACTGACGCCACCAATCATACATTCATTCTCTACGGCTGTTTGTGCCATGATGACACGACCCTCACTTGCAAGAATCGCCTGTTTTAATTCTTCTCTAGTACATCCTGATGCAAAATCAGATGCTCTACAGCTAATGATTCGCTTCATTCTCATCACCTGTCTTCTTATATAATCGAATCAATTCCTTTGCCATCAACTTTATGATCTCCGCACTCATCATTTGATCCTCAGCATGTGTCAATAATAACGTCATGGATACCGCATCCCCCATGGCTTCTGTTTGAATCAAACCGGCATGGCTTTGATGACCTTGGATAAAGGCTTCATTACCTTCTTCCATTTTCTTATCTGCTTCTTCAAACTTATGTTCATAAGCCAATTGTATCGCTTCAAGAAAACAAGATTTTGCCATACCCGCAGAAGAGATCAACTCAAAGCTTTTTAACTCTAAGCCTTCCATCTTTATTTCCCCTCGATCAATTTGATAGCTTGTTTCACAACTGCTTCTGCATTGATACGACCATAATCAACGGGATTGATCACATCAACCGGTCTAGCATCATGAATACGTTTCTTAATTTCAGACTTCATATAACCGACTTGAGGCCCTAACAAGATACAATCTGAATTTTCCCATTCACGATCGATCGTCGTTTCGGGGATGGCACGTACTTCATAATCTAATCCATTTGCTTTGATATAATCGTTCATTTTATTTGTAAGATAACCGGTAGACATTCCATCATTGCAAGCTAATAATATTTTTTTCATTTTTAATGTTTCCTTTCTTTTTATTCTTGTATTTCTTCTCGTTGTGCATCCATGATATCCATAGAGCGTTCATATAATTTTAAGAATGGTATATAAATCAGAACCTGAATCACGATCAATATCAATTGAAGAATGACATTTCTGATATCTCCTCCACTAGCCAAATATCCATTAATAAGCGGTGGAACTGACCATGGTACATAAGCGACGATCGGTGATACCAGACCCAGGTAAGTCGCAAAATAAGCAATCGTAAATAACAGTAGTGGCCCGAATACAAATGGAATTAACATAAATGGATTAAATAGAATCGGAAAGCCGAATACGATTGGTTCATTGATGTTAAAGACACTAGTCGGAATTACCATTTTCGCAAATTCTTTATGTTCTTTTCTTCTACTTAACATAAAGATAACGATCAATAATGCAATGGTACTACCAGTTCCTCCCAAGTGACCATATAGATCACGAAATGGCAATACGATGATATTAGGAATATCTTGATGTGCAGCAAACGCTTCTACGTTTTGTTGCATCGCTACCAGCAAAGGTGGTTCCAAAATCGGATTGATGATACCACCGGCATGTATACCGAAGAAGAACAATAAATTGGTACACATACAAAGGATAAGGAAGCCAGGAAGACTTGTTGTAAGGTGAATCAATGGTGCCTGAATGACATTGATGATAATTTGATGAATCTCATATCCTGTCAAGATCAAAATCAGGAAGGAAGCAAATGCAAAGGAACAGATGGTCAACATAACAGCAATCAAGGAGTTAAAGGTTGTAATGACTGCAGCAGGAATATTACCTGACATATTGATTTGAAGCTTTTTGACCCCGGATAGTTTTAAGAACATTTCTGTCGCAAATAATCCGGTAAAGATTGCCACAAACATACCACCAGCATTTGTTAATGAATAGGACAATACACCACTTACCTTTACCGCATCCTCAGCTCCTGTCGGAATGATATCCAAACTTGTAGGCATCAGTGTAATCATACAAGCCACTGCAACTACAACCGGAATAATTGGATTTTTAGCCTTTCTACTAACGGATAGACTATAAGAAATCAAGATTACGATAAGTATGGATAAAATATTCATCGTACCATTTGTAATTTTTGCGCCAAAGTTTTGCGCCGTTGTCAAAGTCGCCGGATCAATCCAGTTGCTCATAAACCCAGCAGGATCAATAATGACGTTGTTGAATAAGATGACAAATCCCGTTAATACCAAGAAAGGTACTACCATCGCAAATGCATCCCTCATTGCTCTGAAATAAATCTGTTTACCCATATACTGGGCTATGCCGTTAACCTTACCTATGACGGCATCTTTTTTTGAACTCATAAGTTCTCCTCCTTTTTCTTTTACGCCATCATTATAATACCGCTTACATTTTTTGTATATACTTTAAATAGATAATTTTATATATTTTTATTGTTAAACATATATATATTATCGAATAACGCTTTATTTATAGGACTTTAATCTATTTTTCATTTTTTCTTTTTCTTATGGTTTATATGAATATTATTACTTTTACTCATGAATCATGAATAAAATATGATCATGATTCACCATATAAAAACGATATATCTTTTTTTCTATTTATCTAACATAAT
>NZ_JBEQZJ010000079.1:0-6437 GCF_045223415.1 Hoskinsella mucinilytica
TGCAGTGTCAGTTCTATATATTTAGTATAGAAAAAGCCTTCTTTCCTTTCGGAAAAAAAGCTTTATTCTTTATGAAAATAAATACTGCTACTACTTAAGATCAATAAAAACAACAACCCTGTCTGAATCCAATAAACAGTATAGTCCAAAATACCATGTATCAAAACAGTGAGGATACAAGCTGTAATCAATGAGAACAATCGCATATCGATTCTTCTTTGAAATAATTTCCACACCTGCTTCAAATTACTTCCTAAATAAATCGCAAAGATGAAGACTCCGATCACTCCATGGCTTAAAAAAGGATCTAGGTAAACACTATGAGCATGTTGTGTCGGATGACCGTGGTAAAGGGGATAGATATGATAATAAGTCAAAGGCCCTTCTCCTAGTAATGGATGGGCTTGTATCCCTTTTAACGCTGTTTCCCATATATTAGCTCGTTTAAGGAAATCTGTGAAAATACTTGTTCTTTGTAAGATATCCGGTTTCACCAATATACTCATGCCTCCGGCTCCTAATACTGCCATTGTAGAAGTGAAATAGCCAAAGCGCTTATTGATCAAAAACATAAACGGTATGGTCACAACAAAAGGGATCCAAGCTGTTCTACAGCCCGTTAGATACAAAGCGAACAAATTACATCCTATGGTAACTACATAGAAAATAATTCTACGCATTGTTTTTACTTGCATCATTTTATAAATACAAATCAATACCAGAAACTCAATCATCATCGCATAATAGTTTGCGTTGAAAAAAGTAGAATTGATTCTGTTTTTCGGATTATCCTCTACTCTTAATTCAATAAAGCTATAATCCAAACGATCGATGATACGAAAATACTCCATGATCGCCCACGCAAAACAGAATAAAGAGATAATACAACAAGCATCAAGTAATAGCTCAAATAAACGTTTATTAATTATGGTTCTATAATAAAAAATAAAAAGGAATAACAGTAATATTCCAATCGCACAAAATCCTCCGAGAATATTTCCATTCACAAATGCAACGATCGATGTCAGAATACAAAATCCAATGGCCCATTTTGAGCGAGGTACTTCTTCTATGATTGTTTTCAACCTCTTCTTGATCATAAGATAGACTAAAGTACAAGCAATCGCAATCAAGCAACAGTAAAACGGAAGGAAGATAGAACAAACGACAAACATAATGATATATTCATCTAGTGTAAAACCATCAAGTTTACGATGTAAAAATGCATTCATCTTGTTCATACAAATCCTCCATTCCTCATGCTAGTCACCATTATACCATTTCATAAAAAAAATAACAATTTTTCTAGTGTTGTCTTACAAAATTGATAGAAAGCTGATAAAAAGAAGTAGAAAAAGGATTCCACTGTACTCTTTTGAGCTTACAAGTACAGCAGAATCATTTTTAGGGGTCAATATATCATCTTGATGTTTTGTCCTTCCAGGTAATCATATAATTCAATTTCAGGATGCTTTAGCATTTCTCTTAGTTGATAAGGATCTTCGATATGCCTCACATTCTTTTCAAAAAAGGTTACCATATTCCTAATCTCTTCTCTACTTTTAAAATCACATATCGCTACGCCGCCTTTTCCACTTGGTAATAACACTCCATTATCTATCGGATTGATATAGATTGTCAGCTTTTCTTCCTTAATTTCCAATCGCAGATACAAGGTATAACGTGACATACCATATAAACCGCAACGGCGCTCCACACTAAATATACAAGAATCCACACTGGAAAGAGGAATGACACGCAGAAATGGTTCTACTGTGTTATTACAAAGGACATAGCCAATGATCTGCCATCTTTTTGATGTCTTATAGACCGGTATGACTCTTACATATTCTGCGCTAATATCATAAACTTGGCCACCTGCCACATACATTGGAAGCCAAACGATCAATATCAATAACGCAAACCCAATCATACAAAGCGATTGATTTAGTTTTATCGGTGTTTCAAAGCATTCAAAACCTTTAAAGATCATCCATCCAAAAAACAATCCAAACAATAGGATCACAATAGAAACAGCTATCATACGTCTACGTGTCATGATCATTTTCTTATGCAACTTTCTTTTACCCATGTTGATTCCTCTCTTAATACCTAACCTTTATGTTGAGGCTTTCTAAATAATCATAAATGACGATATCCGGATTTTTTAATGCATCCACGATATGGAATGGGTCTTCAATCGTAATTTGATTCATTTCGAAGAAATGTACCAAGTTACAAATATCTTTACGTGATTGACAACCGGTAAACAAATAACCACCTTTTCCACTTGGCATCAGAATACCATTTTCCATTGGATTGATATATAAAGTGATATGATCCTTAGCATCATAGTATAGTGTGAGCATGTAGCTGTAACGTGACATCGCCCACGTTCCTGCATGGCGATCAACATGAAAGGTTCCATAGCGAATAGATGTTAATGGGATAACGTTCAAAAATGGTTCAATATCATCGTTTAATAGAATATGGAATATCATCTTCCATTTTTTTATCACGCTAAGTTTTGGAATCACCTTTACACTTTTTTCGTTGATATCATATATTTGAGCATTCGCAACAAAGATCGGCATCCAAAGCAAAATACACATTGCGATAAAAATCAAAATACAAATGGTGTATAAACCATCGTCATCTCCAATCACGGAGCCGATTGCTTTGGCACAGGCAAAACCCATAATAGCCCCACAAAACAGTTCCACCATGAAGTTTTGAAGAATCTTCTTTCTACTGATGTTCAATTTTTTAAATTCCCTTTTTTCTTTTGTCATAGGTATCACCCTTTCTGACTATAGTTTAACACTTGTATTCTTTATTAAAAGAATTCATGCAAATGTGGCTTCATTTTCTACATATTCGGTCATTTTAAAGGAAATCGCCGTGATATAAATGCCATGTTCTGAATCAATATTGCTTATCAACTCTCCATGATATTTTTCTGCAGTATGCTTCATATTCTGTAACCCATATCCATGTCCTACACCATCCTGTTTACTGCTATTCTCATGAAGTATGGTATCCCTTGTACTGTTTTTCATCTTCCATATCACTTTATCCGATACCATTTTCATTTTTAAAAGAATAAAGCGATCCTCACATTGTAAACAACTTTCATATGCATTATCCAATAGATTACATAAAACAGCACATAAATCTACAGCATCCATAAAGCCATAATCTATATCTTCACTTTCGATATTGCATTGTATGTTCGCTTCCATAAATTTAGGATGATATAATTGAAGAATCTTATCAATCAATAAGTCTCCAGTTTTTTGATACTGCAACAACTCTTGTGTTTTTTTCTGTATTTCCTTACGATATGCTTCTACCCCTTCATCCCTATCTCCTAGATGATCCAAAAGTGCCAAATGCTTTTTTAGATCATGCATATTTTTCATGATAAAATCGTTTTCCTTTTGGATAGCTTCATATCGTTCTTTGTTGCCCATCATTGTATATGCTTTTTCTTGAGCTAGTATTTGTTTTTCTTTTCCAACTTCCATGCAATAACAAATACGATAAAAGCTACCCAGCATCATCAACAGCATCATAATGATCATATCCAAACCAGCGCTTATAGGAAGACGATCATGGGCAACCATCGCAAGTAAGAACAAAAAACAGATCAACCCTATCATTGCCGGATAAATGTACATTTGATCATAGGTTTGATTTCTTCGATACATGAGTATGAATTGAAGTACATAGGCACAACCTGCGATAAATACATCATCATAGAAAACCGGGGTTCCCCAAAAGGATCGTGCTCCCATATAGGTGGAAAACACCATCCAAATACAAAAGGCTCTGATATAAGTGAGCATTAACAAAGTACTATCTTCCCAAAAGCCCGCATCTTTTCGATATAATAAACAAGAAGTCATGATCATCAAAATTAAGATCATGTGATACCAACGGGTAGAAACAAAGGTAGAACACAAAAAAAAGACTGCTAACAACTTCACATATTTTTGAATTTGCGTATACATTGCACGATAGCCCTGTTTCATCGTTTCTTGATATTGATAAATCTGAAGCAATATCAATATCATAAACAAACCGGAAGCAAGATAATTCATAAGCTTTTCTCCTGATAAAGAAACCAGCTTTTCGAAACATCATCGATCCTTCTTCTCGCAAGTGGCAATATTTGACCATTCTCTAACTCTATCGTTTCCTTTTGTATCGTTTTGATCTGTCTGACATGTACTAGGATCCCTTTATAACATTCTATAAACATAGAAGCATCTAGTTGTTCCTTCCATTCATGAAAAGACTCTTTACTAATACAAGCTTCACTTTGAGTATGAATACATACCTTTCTACCATAGGACTCTATATAAAAGATATCAGAGCGTTTGATTCTTCTAGAGGTAGTTCCATCTCTTGCGATCAAATAGCTTCCATGATCATATACAGCTAGAACCTCATCCAGTTCACTGAACAACAAATCCTTTGCAACCGGCTTCAACAAATATCTTGCGGCTTGTATTTTATAACCTTCCATACTATATTTTAAATAAGATGTAATCACGATAATGATCATATCGGGATATTGCTTTCTCAACTCTTTGGCTATGTCTATGCCATTTTCTTTACCAACCTCAATATCCAAAAAAAGAACATCATAAGATGTTTTAGAGCACAATAACCCTGCTCCATGATCAAACAAATCAAAACGATTGATTTCTATTTCCTTTCGATCAAAATATTCTTCAACCATTAGCTTTGTATGCATAGCACAGGCTACATCGTCATCTAGCACACATAAATTCATCATGATCATCCCTCACTTTTTCTATATATTATACCATGGCATCTTTCGTTTCTGTTGAATAAATGACATATGTGGTAGGATATCCTACAAAAAAGGCATTGTTTTCACAATGTCCTCTTCTTATTTATTCTCTATTTCATTTAATTCGGTCGTTTTATCAGAAACTTTTACTTCTAATTCAGATTGCTCATTCTTTAACTTTTGTAAATCAGATTCAGCATCACTGATTGCTTTTTCTAAAGCTTTCATTTTATCTGGATACTTACGATTTTCTGTTTCTAATTCTGTTGCTTTTGTGGAAGCTTCCTTTTGCGCTGCTTCCATGTTTTGTTTTGCAGTTTCCATCGCTTCTTTCAAAGAAGCATCCTCAGGAGCCGCATTATAAGCTGATACAGCATCGTTATATGCTTTTTCCGCCAAAGTCTGATTATTGATTGCTGCCTGTGCCTCACTACTTAAGGTACTAACTTGATTAGAATAATTCGTCTTATTTTGATTTGCTTCTTCTAAGGCTTTGCTAGCTGCCTCTACTTCTTTCTTTTTACTGCTTAATTTTCCTTCTAAAACCTCAAGCTCTCCCTTGATCTTCGCTATTTGAGCACTATTATCAGTGATATCTTCCCCTTTATTATCTACTTTATTATCATCAGTTTTATTTTCGTCATCTTTATCTTTTTCTTCTGGCTTATTGGTCTCTGTATCCTTTGTATCACTGCCCAAGAAGTTATCTAATGCATATTTTACACCAAAACCTCCCGCAATCAATATCACAACAGCAACAATACCGATGATGACATACGTAATGATTTTATTCATTTTCTGATCAGCTTCAGGATCCTTTTCTTTTTTTCTTCTTTTAGGAAGATCATCCTCATCCTCTTCTTCGTCCTCTTCCTCATCAAGGAATGGCTCAAAAGTCTGTGTCATAGAATCCACTGTCTGTTCAACTTCTTCTTCATCTACTTCACTTTCATCTTCATCCATATCTTCACTGGAAAAACTAGCTTTCGGCTTTCTATCCATAATGACCAAAGTCTTATCATAAGCCTCATCACCTTGATACCCCACTCTTGTTTTCGTTAGATCATCATCAACTTGAATATCTGGAATACCTCCGCTTTTAGGCAAAGGCTGAGTTTCTTCTCTTGTATATGCTTCAAAAGAAAACGGTTCTTCAGTTTTCTTTGTCGTTTCTTCTTTCTGTTTTTTTAATTCATTGATTTTTTTTCTTAATTCATTATCTTTGCTGTAGGCATTGATCATATCTGATAAATCATCAGTTTGACCATTGATTCTTTCATCATCTTCATTCCACATAGCAAGTCCTCCATCTAATCATCATCAGCATATGCTGTTATCCTTTATTTAAGGAAAGAGTGTTCATATAAATGAACACTCATATCGAATTATCTGCATCTCAAAGGAGGAGAGAGAAAATTCGTATGTAAGTTCACATACATTAAATTCATTGGCTAGATGAAAATATGCAATCTTACACATTGATTATAACACAGGTTTTCACAATACGTCATGGGAAATACTTAAAATTTGCTTACATTTTACGATGTTTTTTTCCTAATTCTAGGAAATTAGCAAGAAAATGACCCATAAATGGATCATGTGAAAACAAAGTCTC
>NZ_JBEQZJ010000080.1:0-6343 GCF_045223415.1 Hoskinsella mucinilytica
AATCTTGATTCTTATCTGCGTAATCCTAAAAAGATAGCGTAGAGATATGATGAAAGAGATTCTGGATTGGTCCTTATCACTGTTCAGAAGTTCATGAATGAAAACTTTTCCGTTCTTGGGAACCTACCCAAAAAAAGGAATGGCGTAGCAGGCCATTCCTTTTCCATGCTTTGTGTTGTCACAAAACATTCGTTCTTGGGTAACTACATAATATTATATATGGTTGAATTTGTCAAGGTACTAATAAATATTTTTTAATAATATTATTTTTAGAATAGGCCATTTTGTTTTTTTAAGAAAGATTTGAAAATGGTTTTTTGAAAATGATAATAAATATTTTCTTTATTTATCATAAATTTTCTGAAAACTATATTTTTAACTTCTAGATTATTGTATAATAATTGGGAATGAAGAGGAGTGAAGTTAATGAGTCTTCTAGATGATGCTAGAAAGCAGATCAATGAGATTGATGCACAAATGGCAAAGCTTTTTGAACAGCGGATGCAAGCTGTTGAGGATGTCATACGATATAAGGTAGAACATCAAATGGATGTTTTGGATTCTGGCAGAGAACAAGAGGTTTTGAAAAAAAACACAGCTTTGATTAGACAAGATAGATATAAAGAGAGCTATCAAGAATTTATGGAGAATATGCTGAAAATCAGTAAGGATTATCAGAAGTCAGTTATTTATCATGATACCGTTGGATATCAAGGAGTACAAGGAGCTTTCTCACATATAGCAAGTGAACGTGTATTCCCTTATCGAAAAAAACGAAATTTTGCATCATTTGAAGATGTGTTCCAAGCGGTATGCCATAATGAAATTGCTTATGGTGTCATTCCTTTTGAGAACTCATATACAGGAGAAGTTGGAGAAGTACTGGATTTGTTATCACGTTATGATGTTTATATACAACAAATCTATGATTTAAAGATTTCGCAAAATCTGCTTGGTATCAAAGGGGCAACCTTACAGGATATCAAACAGGTGTATTCTAAAGATCAGGCAATTTATCAGTCTAAGCAATTTTTAGAGGGAAGAGGCTATGAATTAATACCTTATCCCAATACGGCTTTGGCAGCAGAATATGTTGCAAAACAACAGGATAAAAGTAAAGCTGCAATAGCTGCAAAAGATAATGCTGAATTATATGGACTGGATATACTAGCTGAAGATATCAATACCAGTGAACAGAATACAACAAGATTTATCATTATTGGTAAACAACTGGTCAAGGAAGGAAATCGGTTCTCTATGATTTTTACTGCCAAGCACGAAACAGGAGCATTGGTAAGAGCAATGGAGGTAATATCCAATCATGGATTCAATATGGAAAGTATCAAGTCAAGATCGATCAAGAATAAACCATGGGCGTATTATTTTTATGTAGAAATTGATGGTGATTTAAAAGAAGCACAAGCGGATGCACTTGTTTTAGATATGAAAGATGTTTGTGAAGATGTGAAGATACTTGGTGCATATAAGAAAGAAAGCAGGGATGAAGAATGAGTTTTGTGAAAGAGAAAGTCAATACGACACCAATTGAAGATACGGTATTTGCAATCGTAAAAAAGGCAAAAGAAGCGAAAGCGGCAGTAGGGGCAGAGAATGTGGTAGATGCGACCATTGGGTCTTTATACAATGAAGAGGGAACCATTGTAGCGTTTGATAGTGTGTTTACACCATATAACAACATTCCTAAGGAAACAAAGGCAGCATATGCAGGTAGTTTTGTAGGAAATGAGGGATTTCGTCAACAGGTTTATGATTGGATCGTAAAACCAAGTGGATGTCAGTTGGCACATAGTGTCATAGCAACACCTGGAGGTACCGGTGCAGTAGCAATCACATTAAGTGAGATTTTAGATGAAGGCGAAACCGTCATTTTACCTGAAATTGCATGGGGTTCTTATAAATTAATGGCTACGATGGATAATTTGAATGTAAAAACTTATTCATTATTTGAAGAGGATCATTTTAATTTAACTAGCTTAAAAGAAACCTGTTTAGAAGTAATTCAAAAACAGAAAAAGTTATTGTTGGTAATTAATGATCCTTGTCATAATCCAACAGGATATTCCTTAACTATGGAGGAATGGAAAGAAGTGGTTGATTTCTTAAATGAGTGTGGAAAGAAGGTTCCGGTTGTATTATTAAACGATATCGCTTATATTGATTATGCGTATGACTTACCACATTCAAGAGATTATATTCAGACCTTTGATGGTTTCAGTGAAAATGTTATGGCAGTGATTGCATTTAGCTGTAGTAAATCATTAACATCTTATGGATTACGTTGCGGGGCTGCAATTTTGCTAGCTAAAACACAGGAAATTGTTCGTAGTGTAGAAATTGTTTTTGAAAAAGCAGCAAGGGCTATTTGGAGTAATGTACCAAATGCAGCAATGGATAACTTTACTTATGTTACAACAACAAACCATAGTGCTTATATGGAAGAAAAAGATAGATATGTAAAACTGTTGAAAGAAAGAAGTGATATCTTCACTACGGAAGCAGATGCTTGTGGATTGGTTTATTATCCATATAAAGAAGGATTCTTTGTTACTGTTAAAATTGAAGATAATAAAATCCGTGATCGTTATCATGATGCATTGATGGCACAACATATTTATACAGTAAAGGTAAATAAAGGTATTCGAGTTGCAGTTTGTTCATTGAGTGTAGAAAAGACGAAAGGTCTAGCGAAAAGAATGAAAGAAATCTTAGATACCATTCAATAAAAAATCGAAAGGATGAGAAAAAAGTAGTAATTTCATCCTTTTTTTTGACAAATTTACAAAAAAATGTGCCCATTATTAAAAATGATTGATTAAAACGATTTTTATGCTATAATTCACTCAATAAAAAAACAAGGAGGAAATAGCATGAAATTAAAGAAATGTATTTGTAGTTTTATGGTCTGTTCTATGGCTTTTATGGGATTAACTGGATGCCAGTTTCAAACAAGTAAATCTTTGGTATTCAATGTGGAAACTGGAGATAAGATTGAGGTAAAGTTGGATACAACAGATAAACATACCTTATCTCACGAGGATAACATTTTTGAAATAAAAAAGGATGATAAACTTGTTTTGAAAGGGATATTCATTACAAAAGATATCTATGACATTTATCTCAATAATATCCATACATCTAAACAAGCAACGATCATAGAGGATAAATTAGAGGAAGAGGAAGGATATCTCTTTTACAAGGCTGATGTTGAGGATGGTTCCGAATATGATTGTATTTTTATGGTAAAAGATGCAAATACAGGAATTTTATTAGGAAGCAATGAGAGTGAGGAAGTAGCTAAAGAAGCGATGGATAAGTTAACGATTACTGCAAAAGACTAGTGTTTTATGATGATGTTAGGTAAACAAATCGTTTGCCTAACATATCTTATCAGTTGGTATGAAAGTTGATAAAAGCATATCATAGCATTTGTATCTATTTCGAAGTTATTGTAAAGTAGTGTTGAGGTGATGTTATGATTTTATTTGTTAGCGGGCGTAGTGACATACCTGCTTTTTACAGTCGTTGGTTTTTTAATAGAATAAAAGCGGGGTTTGTAGACGTAAGAAATCCCTTTAATCCTCATCAAATATCGAGAATACCATTAACAAAAGAACAAATAGATGTCATTGTTTTTTGTACAAAAAATCCAATTCCTATGTTATCTCGATTAGAAGAAATCCCATTTCCCTACCTTTTTCATATAACGCTTACAGCATATCGTCAAGATATAGAACCCTATGTTCCTGATAAAAGGAAAATCATAGAAGCGATTCAGCTGTTATCACAAAAAATAGGTAAAAAGCGTGTCATAGTTAGATATGATCCAATCATTTTAACAGATACTTATACCATCGCTTATCACATAAAAGCGTTTGAGCGACTTTGTCAACAGTTACAGGGGTTCATTGAAACCATCATAATATCATTTGTGGATATGTATAAAAATACGAAACAAAATATGACCAAGATGAAGATGCGAATGCTTACAAATAAAGATATGTATGAGCTTGGAAAAGCCTTTGGAGAAATTGCACAACGATATCATATTCAGCTTCAAACTTGTGCTGAGGAAATTGATTTGAGTGAGTTTCACATTAAAAAGGGGCTATGTATGAATATGCAAGATATCACAGAAGCAATCGGACATAGCTTTGAGGTTCCAAAAGGAAAAGGTGTTCGTAAAGAATGTGGCTGTTTGCCAAGTGTGGATATCGGTGATTATAATTGTTGTTCGCACGAATGTTTATATTGTTATGCAAATTATGATGCAAAACGTATTCATGAAAGAGTCTTACTTCATGATGAACATAGTAGTGTTTTATTGGGATATATTGAGGAAGAAGATCGTATTACGATTCGTAAAAAGAAAGGTGTATCACAAAATAAACTAGATTTATAAATTAAATATTAACTATATTAAGAAAAAGATTGAACGATGAAGCACTAAAATAATTATAAAAATTAGAAATATTGTCGATTTCTATCGATTTTGTACATATTTCTATGATAATATCTGAAAAAAATAATGGCATCTATTTCCTACAAAAATTCTCTGATATAATATATTTGTCATATGAAAGGGAAGCGAATGATTTCGCTGAAGGGAGTCGTTATTATGAAAAAATTATTAGCTTTTGCATGTACAGCATTATTATTGGCTGGTTGTGGTTCATCAGGTGAAGTAAAGAAAGAATCAAAAACTTGTTCAATGGAAGAATCCGGCATCAAAATGGATATCAAAATGGATGCGGAAGATGATGTTATCAAAACAATTGAACTAAGCTATTTAATGCCTGGATCATTACTTGGTGGAGATGCATCTGAGCTTTCAGAAGATGATATGAAAACTATGGGCGATGCAGTTTTAGGACAATTAGGTGTAAAAGAAGGAGAAGGAATCAATGCTAATTTCAAAGCAAAAGATAAAGATCTTGTTGCTACTGTAAATATTGATTTATCAAAAACGGATGCTTCAATCCTAAATAAAATGGGTATCTCAGGAAATACAAAAAATGTAAAACTAAGTGAAACTGTAGAAAGCGCAGAAAAAAGCAAGATGACTTGTAAATAAGTTACAAAACAAAATAAAGAAGCAAGAATCCCTTCATGATAGGAATTCTTGCTTTTTTATTGGATAGGAAATCTCTGGAAAATCATTCAACTTTCTTTTCTTCATAGTAATATCCAGAATTTTTTATCTGAAGCAATCAATTGAGATTAACTGCATTCGTATATTAAATTAAATTCAAATAAGACTTAATATCATTGTTTTAAAAACTCAGTTACTTCGTCAAAAGTTCTTTTTCCTAATGCAAATTGTTCTAATGCTATATATCTTTTTTCTGCAATAGTAAGCTCTTTTTCGCAACATATGGTCACAAGTTTTATTTCATCTTTTAATGGTTTTAATATATTCATTTTTTTCTGGTAAGCTTCAAAATATCTTAGTCCAAACCTTCTTTGTGACTCTGCGTTAATATGTATGCCGTCTGGATTGGCATATAAGTTTTCCCCAGTGACAAAATAACAATTCTTATTATTTTCTGCATAACTAAGCAATTCATCATTTATTAATTTATATTCTGTGCAGCTTCGTCCAAATCCTGACTTCCCTAAATAATCTCCTAAACCACCAACAATAAATGGAATTTCTGAAACGCCGAGTTCTTTCCTAAATGCATTAACGATAACATTGAGCTTTTGATGATATTCCTTATATCTTTCACTACGACTATCATTTTCGCCCTGATGCCATAAAATTGCAATCAGTTCGCTGTTTTCCATTGCGAATTTCGCTTCACTAATAGCGTGACGGAATAAAGATCCACTGATACACCAATCATCAATAGAGCTACCACCCTCTGCACAAGGAATTAATCCTATTTGTTCATTTTTGTTTGCTTTGCACCAAGCTTGGGCAAATGATGCCACTGGTCCTACACCTGCAACTGACCTATCATAATGTATTGGTTCTGTCATCATCTGCCATCTTCCGTTTTTAAGTGTGTGAATGTTTTCATTATAAATTGGTGTAACTTCATGTAAAAATCCACGACCTGCCATATTTGATTGTCCTATAAGTAAAACTGATTTCATTACATTATCCTCCTTGTCTAAGTAAGTTTTCTATTATTTCATGCTTTGTTTAATACAACCCTGTTTCAATAGATTTTATTTCTCATATTTTATGTGTACTCATACCCTTATAATTCCTTTCTTTTATTAACTTCATTTATTATAGAATCAACATATAGAAGAAAAAAGGGTTAAGAATTATTATAATTATTTATTCCGACAAGAAAATGATCCATAAATGGATCAG
>NZ_JBEQZJ010000081.1:0-6318 GCF_045223415.1 Hoskinsella mucinilytica
TCCCAGATTGAGACTTCAGATGTATTAAAACGATTAGATCTAAAAGAAAAAGGATACATCTTATTATCAGCTCATAGAGAAGAAAACATCGATACAGAAAAGAACTTTATCGACTTGTTTACTTCCATCAATAAACTTGCGGAACTCTATGATATGCCGATCCTTTATTCTTGTCATCCTAGATCAAAGAAATACTTGGAACAAAGAGAATTTCAATTAGACGAAAGAGTCAGACTTCATGAGCCATTAGGGTTCCATGATTATAACAATCTACAAATGAATGCATATGCAGTGGTAAGTGATAGTGGAACGCTACCTGAAGAATCTTCTTTCTTCACAAGTATAGGGAAATCATTCCCAGCAATCTGTATCAGAACTAGTACAGAGCGACCAGAAGCATTAGATAAGGGATGCTTTGTATTAGCAGGAATCAGTGACAATGGAGTAGTGCAGGCAGTAGAGACTGCAGTCGCAATGAATGAAAACAATGATTTAGGAATACCGGTACCAAATTATATTGAGAATGTTAGTAATAAAGTAGTAAAACTAATCCAATCTTATACTGGTGTAGTGAATAAGATGGTGTGGAGAAAATAAAATGTGTGATAATGTATTATGGCTAGGGAGTACAATTGCAGGTGAATATGAGAAACAATTGCTTTCAGTTTATGGAAAGCCTTTTATGATTGCCCAATCAAATTTAGAAAAAGCTTTGATAAAAGGGCTATTATTTTATAATGTTAAAATAGAAGCTTGGACGACTCCTACTATACCATATCATCTAATGAATAAAGGAATTTTTGAACAAAAAAAGAAAGTTGAAATTGAGAATAATTTTTTTTCTTCTACTTATCCTATATTAAAATGTTCTTTTTTAAGATATATATACATATTTATTTACACTTTTTATATTGCTTATAAATTTTGTGCAAGGAATAAAAATGGTAAAATATTTATTGCAACAAATTTCTTGCCAGTTTCTATTCCAACTCTAATTGTAGGAAAGATTTTTCGTGTCAAAGTGACATGTATGTTTTGTGACTTAATCGATGATTTATATGAAAACAGAATGAATAAATTTAGAAAATACTATATGAAGCTAACAAAATTTGTGAATAAAAACTTTGATTCATATGTGTTTATTACTGATGAAATGAATGATAAGGTGAATAAAAAAAATCGTTCTTATTGTGTAATTGAGGGAATATATAATGCTGATTTAGAGTATAAAAATATCAAGAAAAAAAATATATTTATTTATTCAGGAAGTCTTATAAAAAAATATGGTATTGATACAGCAATAAGAGTATTTAAAAAAGCAAATTTAAATGATTATGAATTACATATTTATGGAGATGGCGAGTATAAAGAGGAAATGCTAAAATCTATTGAAAATGAGGAAAAGATTAAATATAAAGGGCTAGTAAGTAGAGAAATGCTTTTTCAAAAACTTATGGAAGCAAAATTTCTACTTAACTTACGTGATCCTAGAGATGAATTTACAAAATATTCATTTCCTTCAAAAATTTTTGAGTATCTTGCATCAGGTACTTGTGTCATCTCGACAAAATTAGAAGGTATTCCAGAAGAATATTTTGATTACATGATAACATGTGAAACCGGAAAAGATGAAAGCCTAGTAGAGACATTTAAAAATGTAGTGAATTTAAATGAGGATGAATTGAAAGGATTAGGACTTGCAGGTAGAAAGTTTGTTGTTGATAAAAAAAATTCAATCAAACAAGCAAAACTATTATATGAATTACTAAGAAAAGGATGATGATGATGGTAATATTACTTCTTATTTTAACAACGATTAGTTGTTTGATTTTATCGTATTTATATATAATAAAGGTTAATAGAATTTTTAATCATGTAGTTGCATTTAATTTTGGTATGTTTTTTTATATGATTTTACCATTAATTATTGGAGAAACTAAAGTATTAGATCAATATAATAGCTTGGATGATTTTTATAATATTTATAATGGTATTGAAACAAAGTCTATTATTATTTATTTATTGTTTATAAGTGTTTTGATATTTACATTCTTTTGGATATCTTATAGAAAAAAAAGTCTTATTGAAGTTAATGAAATAAATGCGAAAGAAAGAGATTGTACGTTAAAAAGAAAAAATCTACTTTTATTAGGATATACTCTTTCAATTTTGTGCTTAATTTATTTACTCTTTAATATAAATCATTTTTTTAAAGGATATACTTTACAATATAGTGGTGTAATAAATAGAGGAACTTTTGCAGCAATTACATTGATATATTTGGCCTATTATTTGATATACGTATCATATGATAATAAAATCAATAAAAACACTATATTATTTACAATTATATTATTTATATTAAATATAGCATTATTATCACTAGGTACAAGAATGTATATCGTGAGTACTACACTTTGTGTTTTAAGTTTTTTTGAGAAACCTAAAACATATTTAAGTAAATTGAAAATTATTACTCCATCTTTATTTATAGCAGCAATAATAATTTTAGTTGTTGGAGCTATTCGCTCAGGTATTGAAAATTTTAGTCTAGAAGTTATGATAATAAATTTTCTTATAGAGTTTTTATACACATCATTATCTTTATTAACGTTCTTAGCCAATGCAATTTTTGATTTGATTAATCTACCAATAGTATTATTAAGTTATTTGATAAATCTAATTCCGTCATTTTTATTTCCTAATAAGCTAGATTTCGTAGTTCAATTGGAAAGTACAGGGTATCCAATATATTCACCAGGAGGAGCCTTAAATCTATATGTTGATTTAATAGTCAATTTTGGAATAATAGGTTCTATTGGGTTCGTTGGGCTACTATCATATTGTTTATCATATTTGGAAGAAAGAAGGCAAGGAATGCCTGTTAAAATAATATATTCATTTATAGTAAGTTTTTTGTTTTTTTCTATCTATAGAGATGGATTTGCAAGTTCTTTAATCAAGAATATATTGGAATTTTCTATAATTATACCAATTTGTTTGTTTTTTATATCCAGTTTTTCAATTCAGAATTTCAAAAAAAAATATAAAGAAAAAAACAAATAGAAATAAGTTAATGTGTAATTTTAGATGTTTGAAAAGATGTAGTAAAGGAGATTCTTATGAAAAAAAATATTTTTATATTTATTGATTCGTTATGCGCAAATGTTATAGAAGATGAAAATGATTTTAAAAAATATGCACCATTTTTGTATTCTTTATCGAAAAAGTCTATGTTTTTTAAAAATGTTTATTCACAGGGACCTTACACAGAAGCAGGATCTAAAGCACTCATGAGTGGAAATGATGTGCTTGCAGATAATGGGTATATAAGGTTTATCAATGAATCTAAAAATAATTTATTTAAAGTAAATAAGATGAATGGTTTTAAAAACACTACATTTTTTCTGCCAATAAGTATATATTCCGAAAATATATTAAGAGATTTTGATAAAAAAATATATACATCTTATATGAATTTAGATATTTATTGGCAATATAGATTTAAACATTATAGTGATAAGTATAAAGAAAAGGAATTAAATACATATGAGTATAATTGTCTGATTAATTTATTAAACGACATTTTTATAAATTGGAGAGAATTTTTGAAAGCAGGGACAATGAAAGATTATTCTTTATTAAGTAATCTTTTAAAAGGATATGATATAAATAAGAACTTATCTTTATTGAATAAAGAATATGAAATATTCAGTTTAAATCAAAAACAATATATAAACAAATTGTTGAAATCCGGTTATGAGCATAATTTATTCAAGGTTGATATGCTATATAATATTTCTTTTATAAATCAAGAATTAATTAATACTTATGTAAAAGAAAAAAACAAAAAATTAATAGCTCAAATAAAAAGGAAGCAATTTATAAATAACTTATTCTCTTTAAATAATTTCAAAAGTTTAATAAGTTGTAGTGATAAGATTTCATTTATCAAAAATCTTAGGTATCTCCTTTTAAAATCAACTCAATATATTGATCATTACCAAAAGGAGTTGTTTTTTAATGAAATGCCGTCTTGTTACACATTATTAAGTAAATTATCTGAAGAAATTTTGCAAAACAATTCAGAAAGTTGTTTTTATTTACAAATAGAAGATTTGCATGGTGATCCTAATTTTTTTAGTTATGATGTGGATGATAAAGAAATTTTAATAAAAGAGTTGGAGCACGCAGAGAATAATTTAAAGAAAATTAGATTTAATGATAAAGGAAACGTTCTGTATTTATTATCTCTAAGTTATATAGATGAATGTTTCAAAAACTTTTTTGATCATTTGGAGGAAAATAAATTATTAAATGAGTATAGAATTATAATAACAGCTGATCATGGCTCGTCTGTTGTATATAAACCAGTTAGAGATAAAGTAGTTAATAATTTTTATCTAGAAAATTATCATATACCTTTGTGGTTATATGATAATGATATAAAACCAGAAATTATTAATAAAATTATAAGCAGTAAGCATATAATAAATTTTATGAATGATTCTGTAGATGGAATTCATGAAAAAATTGATAGGTTGGATGATAAAATAATTATTGAATATTTAGGTCCAGAATGTCCTGATATGCAAAAAGATGATATTTGGTATGGATGGATATATGAGAAATTCTTTTTAGGATTAAAGTGTCCGCTTAATAGAAAAATTGAAATTGAAGATATTAAAGAAATTTATAATTTAGATGATGACCCTTTTCAATTTAAAAATTTAAGAAGGTCAATAAATAATGCCGTTCTAGAAAAAGCTATGAAGTGCATAGTTGAAAGACACAGTATTTTACAGAAGGAGCAAGAGGAATATTATGAAAAACAACATTATAAAAGGTAGTTTTTTTGGAGTGGCATATCAAATTATCGTAGTTATTTTCTCGTTTACTTTAAGAACTGTATTGATTAAAGAATTAGGAAATGAATATGTTGCATTGGTTACCGTATTTACGAGTATCTTTGGTGTTCTTGCATGTCTTGATGGAGGAATGGGAAGTGCTTTGTTTATTAGAATTCATCCGCCACTTTGGAACGAAAATTATGAGGAAGTAAAGCGTTTATATAATTTAATTAGGGTTGTTTATTTAATTAGAGCTATTTTGATGGTTGTTGTAGGAATTATGATAATACCTTTTTTAGATGTTTTCGTAGGAGACGTTTCCATAAGCCATAAAACAGTTTTGTTTTTATATATTATTTTTATGATTTTGAATTGTAGTTCCACTGCATATATATATAAAGTTTTTATGGTAGAAACTATACAATTCAGGTATAAAACAATTGTTTTTCAAATATTAATTTCTATTATTTCATATACAATAAACATTATTTCTTTAATAATATGGAAGAATATTTATATGTATTTGTTACTTTTGTTAATAATTCCGATAACAGTTAATATATATTGCCATAGAATAATCTCTAAGCAATTACCTTATTTGATAAACGTAAAATTATCTTTTAAAAATCTAAACAAAAAAGAATTGCTTGATATGGCAAAGTTGTCTTTACACAGTATGTCAGATATAGTTGTTTTAAATTCAGATAATTTGATAGTGTCCTCTACAGTAAGTTTTAATTCACTAGCTATTTACTCAAATTTTCGAATGATTACAACTAATGTGCAAAATTTAGTAATGCAGGTACTATTTTCAATAAAGGATCCTATTAGAAAAATTATGTGTACAAGTTCACAAGATGAAGTAGATAAACTACAGTATCTAATTCTTAATATTTATTGTATAATCGCTAATTTTGTATGTATAAGTTTAATTGTTATGCTAAATCCTTTTGTTGGAATTTGGCTAGGTGATTCTTATATTTTAGATAATGCAACAATCATATTAATTAATTTCTGTTTGTTTTTAACTATAATAGGCTATCCAATACTAGATGCATATTATTTTGAAGAGTGCTATAAGACAGATTATAGAACTCCAATTGTGGAGATATTAATAAATATATTCGCCTCAATAGGATTTGCATACCTATTAGGATTACCTGGCGTTTTTGTAGGAACTATGTTGTATAACATTTACAAATTATGGAAAAGATCCTATGTTTATTATAAAAATGTAGGAAAAAGTAATAATCTTTATTTTAAAAAAGTTTTTATTCTAATAATCTATTTTTCTATAAATATTTTAATCGCAATTTTATTTTCCTATTTAATTGAAAAAATTGATTTGAATATATATATGATTTTTTTAATAAAGTTAATATTATGCTTGATTTTACCCAACTTATTATCTTTACTAATTTTTAGAAAAGACATTTGCTATTTGATGGAATTAATAAGAAAATAAATT
>NZ_JBEQZJ010000082.1:0-6303 GCF_045223415.1 Hoskinsella mucinilytica
GTTTGTGGATGGTGTCTATGCAAGAAGGAGGGGAAAGAAAGCAGACCGGTAACGGTCATATGAATTTCAAAAGCAATGAGGACGAAAAAAAATATAAGTTTCATTAGTTTTCTGCTAGAGCTTATCTTCATTCTGTTTATGACATTGCTGATGCGTAATTCTGTTGATTATTCTTTGCGTTTTGTGATTCTTTATCTTATGATCCAAGCCATGTTTGGGCATTATCGTGTTTCTACTTTGTTGATTTGGGAAGAAATTGAATTGTTGATAAAGAGTCATCTTTGTTTCTATTTTGCCAGCCTCTTATTGATCGACATAGGAAGATATAGCATCTATCTCATGATTGTCAATTTGGTCATTACATTATTGGCATTTGTGTACAGTGTATTGATCAATCGAGCTATTCGTATTGTGATGCGTAATTCCTCGAAAGAAAATGTATTGATCATTGGTACTGGCAAAGAAGCAACTCAGCTTGCTCATGTATGTAAAACCAATCGATTTTCTTTGATGGATGTGCAAGGCTTTATCAATGTCAATGATGTAGAACTATTTCCTAATCTACATCAAGAAGTTTTGGTAGAAGGCGATATTTACCCAGTGAAGGATCTTTTAAAGAAGATATCAGATTTGGATATTGATACGGTTATTATCGCAATTCCAAATGTTTCTAGAAGTCAAATGAATCATTTTATGAATATCCTTTACAATCAAGTGGAGAAAATCAAATATCTATCGCAGACATCTAGTTTGATTACCTTTGATACAAAGGTAGAAGACTTTGATGGGTTGCTTGTAGTATCTACATCAAGAGGGATGACGAATATTGGAAGTAGAATGATGAAACGAGTAATTGACATACTTGGTGGATTAGCAGGATGTTTATTATTATTACCATTGATTTGGTATGTTCGTAAGAAGAATCACGAAAATGGAGATAAAGAACCTATTTTCTTCACACAAGAAAGAATCGGTAAGGATGGTAAGCCATTTAAGATTTATAAGTTTCGAACAATGGTACCTCATGCAGAGGAAGTTCTAGAACAATTGATGGAAGAAGATCCGGCAATCAGAGAAGAATATGAAACAAACAAAAAATTAAGAGATGATCCAAGAATTACAGTAGCAGGAAAAGTATTAAGGGAGAAAAGCCTCGATGAGTTTCCACAGTTTATCAATGTGATAAAAGGACAAATGAGTTTAGTAGGACCAAGACCATATCTACCAAGAGAAATCAAGGATATGGGAATGTATTATAACAGCGTGATCGGTTGCACACCGGGAGTAACCGGAATGTGGCAGAGTCATGGAAGAAGTGATGTTAGTTTTGAAGATCGCCTACAGATGGACGATTACTATTATAGAAATTGGAGTATCTGGTTGGATATGACAATACTGATCAAAACAGTAAAGATGGTATTCAAAGGTGAAGGAGCACTCTAATGAAGGATACAAATTGGTATGTATTGTTTGTGATGGGTGGAAAAGAAAAGCAGTTATGCGAATTTCTGAATCAAGAAGAGAATTGGTATGCTTTCTATCCTAAAATTGAATTAGTAAGAAGAAAAAACAGTATTGATTATTTGGTTGAGAAACCATTATTTCCGAGTTATATCTTCATTGAAAGTAATCAAAAACATATTGTATTTAAGGAAAAATTGCATGTATTAAGAAGCAGGAAAACCGGTATTGTAAAAGAACTGCATTATGAAGATGATATTCCTGCTTTACATAGTGAGGAAAAGGAATATCTTCAAGCCTTATTAAATGATGATTTTGTTTTGAAGAAATCTACAGGATTTATAGAGCAGGATCACGTAGTGATTAAGGATGGTCCTTTAAAAGGATATGAAAGCAAGATTAGTAAAATCAATCGTCATAAAAGAAATGCAATATTAGAAGTAGAACTATTACATAAGAAAGTAAATGTAACAGTACCATTAGAAATATTAAAACGAACTGAATAAGATATAAAAGTTGCCAGGGGCACATTATAGAAGATACAGGGACATACTTAACCGTTCAACACTTTATGTGGGGGAAGGGAGGAGTATGTTTTTTATGTTGGAAGGAGGTACGCAATGAAAGGAACAATTGAGATTATTTGCCCTTTATATAACGCAGAAGCATATATAGAGAAATTACACCAATCGATATTGAAACAAGAAAATGCAAACATTGAAAGAATTCACTATATTTTAACAAAAAGTAATGATAAAAGTGAGCTTATTTTAAAAACACTAAATCTAGATTATGAGTTAATAGAACCACATGACTTTTCCCATAGTTTAACAAGAGAAAAAGCAGCAATGAATAGTAATGCTGACATTATTGTATTTATTACGCAAGATATTGTAATTGAAAAAAAAGATTGGTTAAGTAAGTTAACAGAAGATATATATAGAGGAAATTGTGAAGCAACATATAGTAGACAGTTATGTAATAATAATTCGATCGAGAAATATACTAGAGAAAAAAATTATCCAAAAGAATCTTCAATAAAAGATTATAATTCAATTAAAGAATTAGGATTAAATACTTTTTTCTTTTCGGACGCTTCTTCAGCAATAAGTACTAAAGTGTTTAAAGAATTAAATGGTTATGATTCTAAAAAACTGCCTATAAGCGAAGATATGTATATTGCACACAAAATCATAAAAAACGGATACAGAATAAAATATTGTGCAGATTCTGAGGTAATACATTCGCACGATTTTTCATTTAAGGAATTATTTGAACGCTATAAGCTAACTGGAAAGTTTTTTAAAGAAAACAGTTTTTTAAATAAATATGGAACAACTGAATCCGGAAAGAATCTCGCAATATATATTTTGAAAAGAGCAGTTAAAGAAGGGAACTTTAATGCAATGAAGGAGTATATTCCTAATATGATTGCTAGATATTTAGGAATGAAGGTAGGTGAATTATTATGAATGACTTAGTTTCTATAATAATGCCTACTTATAATAGAGCAAATTTAATAGAGAGAGCAATAGATTCTATACTAAATCAGACATATAGTAATATAGAGTTGATTATAGTTGATGATTGTTCCACAGATGAAACAAAAGAAATAATTGGTAAATATTCTGACGAAAGACTTTTATATTTCAAATTACTGAAAAACTCAGGAGCTAATGCCGCAAGAAACTTAGGCATACAGAAATCTAGGGGAGAATTTATTACATTTCAAGATAGTGATGATGTATCAATGCTTGATAGAATAGAAAAAGAAGTAAAGTATATAAAAAGGAAAAGATGTGATTGGGTTTTTTGTTCTTTTTGTAGTGTTTTAAAAAATGATAAGATAAAAAAGCAAAAAATTATTATAGAAGATGATAGTGATATATACCAAAAGCTTTTAAATGGAAATTTCATAACAACTCAAGCAGTACTTTGTAAAAAGGAGATTTTAGAAAAAATAAAGTTTGATGATACTTTACCGAGATTTCAAGATTGGGACTTATTTATAAGAATTTCAAAAGAGTTCAATGGATCTTACTTAAATGAAATATTAGTAAAAATGTTTCCACAGGAAGACAGTATAAGTGCCAATAATAGTAAAGGAATATTAGCATTAAAAGAAATTGTCAAAAAATATCAAGATAATTTTAATCAAAGTCAAAAAGCAAGGATATATTGTAGAATTGCTCTGTTTGAAATGTTAGATTCAAATAAAAAAAATGCAAATATTTATTTTAAGAAAGCATTATCAATAAAAAAAGATTTTATGTGTTTATTACTATTTGTTTTATTCAAAATCAATATTTTAAAAGTTTTATATCCTAAAATAAAGAAGTAAAAAAAGAATTATATTTCAATAAGGAGGTAAAGATTGATACAGTTTAGTAGCAATCAAAAAATATGAAAATTTTAGCAATATATTTACCAGCATTTCATCGTGAAATATTCAATGATATGGCATGGGGAAAAGGGTTTACAGAGTGGAATAATGTAAAAAATGGTAAGAAATTATATAAGGGTCATATACAACCTCTAATTCCACTAAACGATAACTATTACGATTTATCAAATAAAGAGTCAATAGAAACACAGATTAAAATAGCAAAGCAGAATAAAATAGATGGTTTTATATTCTATCATTATTGGTTTGGAAATGATAAAAAAGCTCTTTACAAACCTGCTGAAATTATGAAAAATGAAATAAAAGAAGAGTTTACGTACTGTTTTTGTTGGGCAAACCATAGTTGGATAAAAAATTGGCATGATAAGTCGAATGAGACGATAGTAAATCAAATATATGGTGATGAAAAAGAGTGGGATAAGCATATAAAATATTTAATACCTTTTTTTAAAGACGAAAAATACATAAAGATAGATGGAAGACCAGTTCTTTACATTTATAATATGAATGACATTAAATGTTTTGATAAGATGTTAGATTATTGGAATACTAGTTTAAAAAATAATGACATAAAGCCAATATATATAGTAGAATATATATCTGCTAGAAATAAAAAAAATAATTGTAAAAAAACAGAAGCAGTTGTAGAATTTGAACCATTATATACGACATTCTTCGACATAACATTCATACAAAAATTAAAAAGATTTTTATGTAAAAAACTAAACAAAATTGATTTTCAAGATTATGACTATATTTGGAATAAAATAATAAATAGAAAGAGAACATACAATGGAATAAATATTCAGAAAGGTTGCTTTGTTAAATGGGACAACTCTGCTAGAAAAGGTCATAATTGTATGATAGTAAAAAATGATACACCTGATAAATTTAAAAAAAACTTGGAGTCTTTGATAAATAATAATAGAAAAGATTCTTCTAACGATTTTGTAGTAATTAATGCATGGAATGAGTGGAGTGAGGGTGCTGTATTGGAACCAGATCAACATTATAAGTATGCATACTTAGAAAGTGTTAAGAAAGCTGTTGAAAATTATGAAGAATAATATTTTAGTTATGATGTCGACCTTTAATGGAGAAAAATATATAAAGAAACAAATTGAGTCATTATTGAATCAAAAAGATGTTAATTTAAAAATAGATATAAGAGATGATGGGTCTAATGATGATACCTTGCAAATATTATACAATTACAGTAATGAATATGATATTGTGTCATATCATAAAGGTTCTAATATTGGGTATGCGAAAAGTTTTTGGCAATTAGTACAAAATTCAGACGAATATGAATATTATGCTTTTTGTGATCAAGATGACATATGGCAAGATAACAAATTAGCAAGAGCTATAGGGTTATTAAAAGAGCAAATGAACCAAGATCAACCTCTTTTGTATACAAGTAGGGTAGAATCTTTTAATAATGATATGGAATTAATAAGTCAAGATACATTCAAAAATCATAAGATTTTAAATGTATATGAATCTTTACAAAAATCAGTGGTACCCGGATGTGTCTTTGTTTTTAATAATGCTACAATGAAATACTTGAGGGAGTATAACGGTTATATTGAATCTCATGATTGGATTGTTTATTTAATTGTCACTATTTTTGGGAAAGTTATTTTTGATGATGAATGTTATATTAAATATCGTATACATGAAAATAACACAATTGGGCAAGTATCGGATTTTAAAAGAATAAGAGGTAAAATAAAAAATTTTTTCAGACCTAATAAAAACACACGATCTAAAGTAGCTAAAGATATATATACGACATACAACAATAGACTTTCGCCAGTTTTTTCAGAAGATATTAAAGAATTAGCATATTATAAAGATGATTTTAAATTAAAGCTTAAATTGATAATTAATCGTAATTTCAAGGGTTTTATTTTTAAATTATATGTAATATTAGGGAAGGTTTAATATGCTAAATATATTTTTTTGTTATTCTGTTTTTTGGAGTATTATATTATTACTTTATAGTTTTCAATGGTCTGATTTATTAGTACAATTAAATATTAATATTTTAATATTTATAATATTCACCATTCTTATGTCTGCATTAACTGGTTATCTTTTGAGAGATAAAATTAAAATACAAAAAAAAATAAGTGAAACTCATAAATCATCCTTTACATTATTGCTTGTTGTTTTTTTTGTCTTGGATTTATTATATGCAGGAAAAATTCCATTAGTATATTATTTAGAAAACATTTCATATCACGAAGTAAATTTTGAAGGAATTCCTATTTTTCATAATCTGATAAACTCTTTAGGGATTTTTTATAGCTTTCACTTAAGTTATCTGTGTGTCTGTTATAAAAAAAAGAAATATTATATGGAAAATTTTTTGATTATTAGTTTTTACATTATTCTTTTACAAAGACAGAATATTTTTATCTGTATAATAGTAT
>NZ_JBEQZJ010000083.1:0-6291 GCF_045223415.1 Hoskinsella mucinilytica
ATTCGATAATGCTAATAAAATAGATAATTTTCCATATTCAAAGGTTAAACCGCCTTGCATGTATAAGGTGTATGGTTCAATCACTGGCGCATCAGCACTTAATTCAATTGTACTACCTTGAGTAAAGCTACCAGCAGCCATTACTTCATCAAAAGGATACCCTGGCATTGGAGCTGGTAAAACTTGGACAAATGAATCGATTGGACTCGTTTGTTGAATGCCTTGAGTAAAGCTTACTAAATTCTCTTTAGACTTAAGTTCTAATGTTTGAATAATGTCAGTTCGTGGTTCATCATAGCGAGGAGATACATTGTGATATTCTAGTTTTTCCAACATATAAGCTGTAAATACAGCTGTCTTTAATGCGTTTTTTACGGCATTAGGAGCCATAAAGATTCCTTTAAAAAAAGCATTGTTTAAATTGAAATTAGCCCCTAGATCTTTTCCGATTCCCGGAGCTGTTAATCTTTCAGCTACCATATAAATTAAATCTTCATTACCGGCTACATATCCTCCAGTTGGGGCAATCCCACCACCAAGATTTTTCATCAAAGATCCAACAACAATGTCAGCACCAACATGACCTGGTTCTTTCGTTTCTACCAATTCGCCATAACAATTATCTACCATAATAATGACTTCATTATTTACTTCACGAATTTTTTTAATGATTCGTTCAATCTTTGCTATGGATAACGACTTACGATGCGAATAACCCCTAGATCTTTGAATTTCTACTAATGTAACATTTTTTTCTTTTAAACGTTGAATAATCATTTGATCATCAAAATCATCATTGATTAATTCAATTTGTTCATACTTAACTCCAGCAGCTTTTAACGACTGACTTGAATTTCCGCTTATTCCAATCATTTCCTGAAGCGAATCGTAAGGAGCGCCAGATAATGAAATCATTGTGTCACCATGTTTTAATAAGGCCAAAAGAGTTAAGTATAATGCATTTGTTCCACTCATGATTTGAGGTCGTACTAAAGCATCCTTACAACCAAGGACAGTTGCGAAAATCTTTTCGATTTTATTTCTTCCCTCATCGTAGTTACCATAACCATTAATATCACTAAAATCTGAGTAAGAAACTTTATTTTCAATGAAAGCAGATAAGATTCGATTAGAATTTGTTAGACAAATAGAGTCAATGTTTTCGTAAATATCATGTAAAACTGTATCAGATTCTTTAGCCAAAGCAAGTAGATCTAGATTTATTTGTTCAAGTATCATATAAAAACCTCCAATTAATAATACAGTATTTATTATACACATTTTTTGATTGATTGTATTGATATCTATTGAAGAAAATAAATAAATTAAGAAAATAAAAGCATCTTGTATAGAGGTGAGTATCAGATACTACACATCTAGTTAAGACCAGTCCTAAAATGGTATCACATCAATTGTCCATAAGAGGTATCAATTTTTTTTGCACTTTATATTAGACTATAATAAACAGAACTTATTTCTGCACCACTTTTTGCATTGTTAAACAACAATGTCTTTCTTCAAATCACAAAAGCTCTAATACATTTTACATATTAATTTTCATCTGCAAATATTTCTTTATGCTATTCACTACATACATGATAACGCTCTAGTTTATGGTAACTATAAAAATTGTCTGAAGTAATGAGAATTTATAAAAACCGCTTCTAGTATATGAATACCATGGAAAGCGGTTTTTATTGATGGATGCTATCACACTCTTGAATTGTGATTTTATTTGCTATATTTCATGCACAAAATCTTGAACCCCATATTATATAATTTTTATTTCTATACCAAACAAAATAGTTTTATAGTATTGAAATTTTACAAAGAGCTTATTCTATATGAAGATATTTTCATAAGTATAATATGATATCTCTATTAGAATGATTCTTTCATATAAAAGTCTTTTAAGACTATAATTCTTGGATTCCATACTATTTCTTATAATAACTGCTTTCAATGCTTTTTATAGGTTTAATATTCGTGTTCTGTTAGAAACTCTTATCTAACATTTGACGAAGCATAGCATTTTCAACTTTTGAATAGTTATTTGACCATATTGATGTATTCTTACCAGCATCTTGTGGGTTATTTCGTGAGCTTTCAAAAGTATTTTTAATTAAATCAGCTCCGATTTTATCCCACATCTCAAACGGGTTTATACGCCAAGACAGCCTGTTTGGATCGATTAAAACACGAAAAGCACCGAAAACAGGCAATATATAACCAGATGCGATTTTATAATCAATATCGTTTTCTAAGAAAAGTGTTTTAAAAGATGAATTGCTATCTTTCCTTTTTTCTACACCACGTAAAGCCCCAAATTTACCTGTTGGATTATACTCAAGATATTTATTTCTAAAATCTAATTCAATATAATCATATAAATGAACTAAGTCCGGTAATAGTTTTGATAATCTTTTATAATATTCGGTCCCATCATCTAAATCACGTTTGATATCCTTAAAAACTGCGGCTTTTCCGGAATATGCTTGTGTAGGGGTATCATTGGAATTTTTGAATTTGAATACATTATATGCGAATAATAGTTTTAATAATTCTATAATTTGTAAACGCTCTTTAGAATTATCTTTAATTGCGATATCATTTGCATATGGTTCATTAGCTACAGCATCTTTAATAAATTGAAATTTATCATCAAGTTCATATAATGCTATATCAGATACAGAAGCAGATGTATTCCTTGCATCAGCTATACGTGAAACTGTTAGATCTTCACCAACTATTATTTCTAGTTTTACATATTTATCAATATCATCAGATAATTCATCTCTATTTTGAATAATGGCAGTATATGTATGCCCTCCATCTAAAATGCCAAAGCTTTGTTTATCAGCTCCTAAATCTAATGAAATTGTACTGTTACTAGTGTTAAATTTAAAACTTTTTGCAACTATAACGATTCCTCGATTATTGATATCAAAGTCAGTTTCTGGTGATTTAACAGCATTAATAAGAGCTTTTGCTACCGCTGTATTCATTTTTGGTTTTCGAGGGTTTACGTCCAAAGGTAATTGATCGGGTAAATCACGAAAGTTTACATATGCAAAGTAAGTTGTAACACCTTTTTGTGAAGGTGAGGTGATAGTGCGAACTGCGTTCGCTTTAAAGTCGATGATTGATGTCATTTGACATACCTCCTTAATTTTCGATTTAATGGTATTCCATAAATCTCAAATATATTATAACATGTATAAAATCTTTAAAAAAGTAACCTTGGTTCTTTTTGTTGTGATATAATTATGACATGACAATGAGAAAAACAGATAATCAAATGAAAGAAATAGGAATGCTAATAAAGGAATATAGGATGAAATTAACCGATATTCCAAAATCACGTCAGAGTTTTATCGATGACAGAAGTAAAAAATATTTTAATAATGAAGAATGGATTAGTGAAAAAACACTAACAAATTATGAAACCGGTAAAAACATTCCTAATTTACAAAATATAAAGAAATTGGCAGTAGCCTTAGAGGTTGATGTATTAGAATTAATTTCAAAAATGTTGGATTTTTTGTGAAGCAGTATTTTTTAAGAGGTTTCTATAATTTTTTTATGACAATAAAAAACGTAATTTCCTTTGTAAATATCACTTGTATTTTATCGAATTATGAGATTATGATAATCTTTATAAGATTTTTTATATTTATTCGTTATAGATCATATATCTATTTAAAAAAATTCACAAAAAAAACTGTTTTGTTTAAATTAGTAAAGGTTTTAAAATAATCTTATCAAAAGAAAGGGGTCATAGAAACCTATTGAACTCTGATTATCAAGGCTAATTTTCCTACATTTGATTTGAAATAATGTGTCTTATCTTAATTAAAGCTGTATTGCTCTCAGTTTACAGCTTTTTCTACTCTTAAAACTTTTATGAAGCAAATAAAGTTTTCCACATAGTTTGCTAAATACGTATGCTATACTATAAATGAAATGGATGATAAATCAATGAGAGAAAATGACATATGATATTACAACATAAAGAACATTTTGATCAAAAACTGATTGATATAAATCAATAGCTTAGAGTGAGGTTATTACGTTATCATCTTTAAATGCAAAATTATCAAGTAGTGATCAGAGTTAACGATATAAATTTCCAGTATGGAATTAAAATAAAAAATTTAGAAAATCAGAAATACGTGCTCAAGAAATAGTGTTAGGAAGCCGGAAATGAAAAAGACGAAGTAATGGAAAATACAAAAGGAAATTAATAGATTGAGGAAAATAAATGAGTTGTAGCATAAAGAAATCAAGAGACAGGATAAAAATATAAAAAAACAAAAAGATATTATAGATAAACTGAAGTATATGAATACTACAGCCTTTAATCTGCTACCACGTACAGATATTCTTTCACATACAAGAACTAAAGCACAGATAAATACCAGAACAAACAGAACAATTGCGTGGTGGTCAGAAACATCCCCCTGTACACAAAAGTAGAATTATAGATATAGCAGATCACATTATAACAGTGAAAGTAATAAAAGCTCCATTAGATGCAGTTCCTATCAAAAACAAAAAAAGATTGATTGATCGAGTGCTAAAATGTATTACGATGCATTCAGAGAAAGATGAAAGATATATTCCTAAGTATGTGAGCACATTCAGAAGAATGTTGGAAGATAAAGACTTTATCTACGATGCATAAAAAATTTCGTCGTTCCCTATACCGATAACAATGCAGATTAATCAAAACAAAGAAGAATTCGTCAAGATAATTTGTCTTAGAGCTTGGTAGATAAACATAAGTAAGTATAATGGTTTACAATGTCAGTGCATTTGAAACGATTTTACAGGTCTTTCTTCAAGGCGCTTTTTATAATGTGCTTTTATATACTTATCGATGAATAGTTACAAAAATCTTGTAAATTTATAAATATCACCTATACTAAAAAGAGAATTTTTGATAAAATGAAATAAAGATGTAACATGGGGGTGAAATATATGCGTTTCTTAATCAAAGAAAAAGATGAGACTGATAAAATTAGTAATTATTATTTTAAAAATAATGAACCCTTTATTGTCATTAGATATAAAGGAAGTAATAAAGAGTATAGTTATCATTGTAAAAATGTGAAAATTTCACCATGTACAAATAAAGAACTTAATCAAAATCAGATTCTTATTTATAAAGCGAATAATAAAATTGAAGCATTAAGAGAAGTATACGATTATGAAGAAATTGGTGATGGAGAAAATAGCACCATAAAGGTAAAAGATCAGGGGAAAGAAAAATATTATAAAAAGAAAAATATAGTTATTGAAACCTTTGATAAATACATATTGAAAAATGATGAAAGCGTTATTTATAATGAAGCAATAAAAAAATTAGAGTTTGTAGAATTTTCCGACAATTTTGCAAGGATAAAATTCCCTAATAATGAAACTATATATATTGTAAATAAAAGTCACATAAATATTATTAAAAATATAAAAATTACTGAGTATAAGGATTTGTTTGACTATTATAAATATATAGCTAACATTAAAGATTTGAGTTCTGAAGGGAGTGCTGAGCATTATTTAGGAAAGCAATTAAATGATATAGTGATTCAAAAAGATGATCTTTTAGATATTTATTTATCTAAAAAATATGAGAATTTAAAGCTTAGTAATGATATGACAGTTATTTATCCTTTTGGTATTAATTTAAGTCAAAGAAAAGCTATAAAGAATGCATTAGAAAATAGAATATCCTTAATACAAGGACCTCCTGGTACAGGGAAAACACAAAGCATTCTAAATATCATAGCTAATTTGATTATACAAAATAAGAGTGTAGCTGTTGTTTCAAGTAATAATGAGGCTGTTAAAAATGTTTTAGAAAAAATGAAAAGTAATAATTATGATTTTTTTGTTGCATTGCTGGGGAATAAAGAAAATAAAGAAAATTTTTTTAATCATCAAATTGGATATCCAAATGATATTTTTGGCTGGTTTATTGATCAGAAACAAATGGAAGAATTATTAAATGAAATAAAAGAACACGAAAATAATCTATTAATGCTGTTAGAGTATACCAATGAATATGCAAAGTTAAAACAAGAATTATATGAATATAATCATGAATATATGTTTTTTACAGAATATCTACAAGATAAAGAAGTACGTAAATTAAAAAGATTCCAATTCTTTAATTTAAATAGTGAAAAACTTTTAGACTTGCTCGTGAATTTAAATTTTCCTATGACCAATATAGATTTTATAATTCAAAAAATAAAATTCTTTATACATTATGGTATTTATGATTTTAAA
>NZ_JBEQZJ010000084.1:0-5969 GCF_045223415.1 Hoskinsella mucinilytica
AAACTGTTTTTTTGTTAAGAAAACTATAAAAACATGATATACTTAATATATAATTAGGGAGATGAGAAAATGAGGCTTAAAAAGTTTTTTTTAGTTGCGATTCCGTTTTGTTTGATGTTTAGCATTTCAGGAAATCTTTTTGCTGAAGAAACTATAGAAACAGGACACGGTCTTGCAGATTTTTATGAAGAAGATCTTGATAAAGAAAATGGTTTTGAAAGTTTTACTCCAGATTATAATCCATATCTTCGAGAAATGTATGGGGGATATCAACGTGATGGAGACTTTAAGTTTTATGATAAGAGTGAGAAAAAAGTTTACTCTGCAACTAGGATTGAATGTCGATGGGAAAATGGAGTAACACAATACTATAAAGTTAATGGAAAATTGAAAAGAAAAGAAGCCGGAGATATCGTTCGTGAAGTAGTTACTTATGATAAGCAGAATTTTAAACTAAAAGTTAATGCAATTGGTTATAAAGAACCTTTTGATGATATGCGTAATGGAAGTAAAGTCGCTCCTGGGACATATAAAACAACAAGAAACAGTGGAGATTATATAGAACTTGAGTTGTCAAATGGAAGTAAAGTGTGGGTTAATCCACAATACAATCCTGATTTTACAACAAAAAATAGTGGAGAATTCGAAAATTCTATAGAGTACTTAAGTGTAGATAATATAAATGGTGTTCAAATTAAAAAAAGCATAATGCCTATCAAGGACTATGCAAGAACAGGAATTAAAATGAAACCACAATATGTAACAATTCATAATACAGGTAATTCCGAAAGAGGCGCAAATGCACAAGCACATGCAGATGGTCAAAAAGGTTATAGTTATGAAAACTCACCTAAGTCATGGCATTTTACTGTAGATAATAAAGAGATATATCAAAGTATGCCGATGGATGAAGTAGGATGGCATGCTGGAGATGGATTGTTAATGGGAAATATCGCAACTATAGGTATTGAGATATGCGAAAATTCAGATGGAAATTATGCAACAGGCGAGAAAACTGCTGCATTACTTACCGCAAGAATTTTATATGAAAATGGATTATCAGCTGATGCAGTAAGAATGCATCATGATTGGTCTGGAAAAGATTGTGCATATAATATTCTTCATAATACAAAGCAATCTATGGGATGGGCAAAGTTTAAGAGCACAGTAAAAACTGAGTATGATAAAATAGTAAAAGAAAATAGTGAACCTGATATAGAAGTTAGTTCTGAAGTATCAGATGAAATTAAAGCTGTTTTAGATAAAAATAAGATACGATTTGATAAGGGATATTTATATGGTTTTGTAGAAGGTTCTAATATATCAGATTTTGGAACTGCATTATCTTCGTTGGGTGATGTAGAAATAAAAGGATCAGATGGAAAACCTATTAATAATGTTAAGGTATCAAGTGGACAGGTAGTCAGTGTAAGCATAAAAAACGAAACCAAGGTTATTGTTTATCAAATGATCGTAATACTTCGTGGAGATATAAATGGAGATGGAAAAATCAGCGCAATGGATTACGTGAAAATCAGAAATAAGCTAGATGGAAAAACATCTTTAAAGGATAGAGAAATGAAAGCAGCTGATGTAAATAATGATGGTCGGGTAAGTGCGATTGATTATGTTAAAATCAGAAATAAATTAGATGGAAAGAGTACAATTGTTCAATAAGAGGGAGAAATTATGAGAAGAATTAGAAAAATTGTAAATGGTATCATTGTTTTGGTGTTGTGTATATCAATGTTTCAATGGAATTATATTAATGCTGGAGGAATTAGTGTATCAGTTTCACCTAGTTCAGTAGAAGTAGGACAACAGTTCACTATCTCGGTATCAGCAAGTGGCGTTTTTGTTGAGGGTTTAACAGTTAATTGCTCAGGTTGTACATTATTATCTAATATCAATCCAACGATTGATACAGGAGAGACTAAAACGGCAACAGCTAGATTAGACTCGGCTAGTGGTGCTTCAGTTACCGTATCAGGGACTGCAGCGTCTTATGATGTTGATGCAAATGAGGAATTTGCTGTATCAGGTACTGCATACGTTTCAGCCAAAGCAAAGCCAAGTACAACTACGCCTAATACAAATAATAATGGATCATCAAGTTCTGTTCAAAACTCTACACCAAATGTAAATACAAATCAAAATATAAATTCAAATAATGAGGAGGAACAGAAAGAAGATAAAAGGTCTAAGAATAATGATTTAGGGTCTTTGTCTATCAATCAAGGAGAATTATCTCCAAAATTTTCATCAGATACAACTTCATATAAAGTTGATTTGCCTGCGGATATTGAAAAAATCACATTGAATGCAAAAGCTAAAGATGATAAAGCAAGTGTTTCAGGTGATGGAGAGAAAACACTTAAAGCGGGTAAAAATGAATTTACAATTACTGTAACTGCAGAAAATGGGTCAACAAAAAAATATAAAATAGAAATATATGTAGATGAAAAACCTTTAGTATATACGATGTTTAATGATACTAAATTAGGCGTTGTGCGTAATATTGAAGGTTTAAATGTGCCTAAGGGATTCACTGAAACAAAAGTCAAGATTGAGGATAAGGAAGTTGTTGCATGGACTAATGAAAAGATCAATAAGACAATTGTATACCTAAGTGATGAAGAAAATAACAAGTCTTTTTATCTGTATGAGGATGGAAATATCATATCATCATTTGTGTATCGTAAAATGTTAGGGAAAGAGTTATATGTAATTGATGTGCCAACAGATAAACAAAGCATAAAGGGCATGAAATATCAAAAAGTCACAATAGATGAAACAGAATTAAATGGGTGGGTATTCGAAGATAAAAATTTCGAAAACTATATTGTGATCTATGTGATGAATATAAATGGTAATATGGAATATTATCAATATGAAAAAACACAAAATACATTGCAGTTATATTCTGGTGCTGCTGCTATTTCACAACAAAATTATGAAGAACAGATAAAAAAATTGGATGATTATAAATTTCTTAATACGATAATGATTTGTAGTGTGATCGGTTTATTGGTATTACTTGTAGGGATGACAAGTTATATTATCTACTCAAAGAAAAAAAGATATGGAACAAGACTGGTTCGTCCTATGAATGAAGATGAAGAGTAATTTAACGAAGATGAATCTATTGTAAGAGAAAGTATTTACCTTTTCATTCTTACTCTGTTTCGTTATAATAGGACTGAGGTGAAGTATATGTTAATCATCATATCGCCAACAAAACAAATGAAAATGAACTATGATAAAAAACCAAAACAATGCCCTATGTTCATGGATGAAAGTAAACAGATATGGAATACGCTACGTACCTTGAATGTTGATGATATCAAAAAGCTTATGAAGGTTAATGATAAACTGGCTTTAGAGAATGTTGAAAGATATCAGAATATGAAGTTTGATGAAAATGGTAGTTGCGCTTTTGATACATATCAAGGGCTTCAATTTCAATATATGGACATTGAGGATGAAAGTGAACATCAATATATAGAAAAGCATTTACGAATTTTATCTGGTTTTTATGGGGTCTTAAGACCACAAGATAGTATTTATCCTTATCGCCTTGAAATGCAAGCGGGTTTATCGATAAATGGATATAAGGATATCTATTATTTTTGGCAAGATAAATTGGCTAAAGCGTTGTTAAATGAATTACAAAGTCATGAACTACCGATGTTGATCAATATGGCTAGCAAAGAGTATGAAAAGGCGGTATTACCTTATATTTCTAAACATCGATGTGTCACACTTACCTTTAAAATCAGAAAAAAAGGTGTATTGAAAGTGGAATCTACACAAGCCAAGATGGCAAGAGGTAGAATGATTCACTATTTGGCAAGTCATGCGATTGAAACATTAGAAGGGATCAAAGGCTTTGATGAAGATGGGTATCAGTATGATCCAAACTTAAGTACAGATCATGAGTATGTATTCGTGAAGGAGGGGCAAGCATGAGATATGCAATCAGTAGTTGTTTGATGGGGGTCAATTGTAAATATAACGGTGGAAATAATTTAAATTCTAAATTGAAAGAGTTTATGAGGGATAAAGAATATGTATTAATATGTCCTGAGGTGTTAGGAGGATTGTCGACACCAAGAGCTTGTTGTGAAATCGTGAATGGAAAAGTGATGAATACCAATCATGAAGATGTGACAGAACCATTTGAACATGGCGCTCAGATTGCTTATCAACAGATTTTAGATTTTCAAGCTGATATCGTTATTACACAATCACGTTCCCCTAGCTGTGGAAACGGTATCATTTATGATGGTAGCTTTTCAGGTCATTTGATCGAAGGTAATGGGAAATTTGTACAATACTTATTGGAAAAGGAAATTCCTGTGATAGACGTTGAACGTTTTTTAACAAATATTTCTTAAAAACTTTATGAAAGCGCTGATAAACTCAAAAATAAGATAAAAACTTGAAAAAAAGCAATTTCGGCATTGTAAGTGGTATCAAAATGGGTTAAAATAGAGAGTGTAAAAAAGTTGTTTATAGGAGGAATATAAAATGAAACAAATCACTGTATCAGTCATTGACCCAGTTGGATTACACGCACGTCCAGCAACTGTTGCTGTTAACGCTGCAAGCAAATTCAAATGTGAGGTTAACGTATCTTTCAAAGGCCGTGAAGTAAACATGAAATCAATCATGGGTGTAATGTCTTTAGGAATCCCTACACAGTCAGAAATTACAATTTCTTGTAATGGGGATGATGAAGAAGCTGCTATCGCTGCTATCGAAGAAGTATTACGTGCACAAAAAATCATCGGTTAATTAAAAGAAATGGGAAAAAGAGATGGAGAAAGTCCATCTTTTTTTTGGAAAATGATAGTTTTGTATACTCATAAATGGAAAAGATTGTGAAATTATTCATTTGTGAATAAATCCTTTTTTTTAGCTTATGATTGGTATATAATAAACTATGGTATTAGGAAAGTGAGGACATATTCATATGATTAACACACTGATTGAAAAAATCAAAGGCAAGGGAACAAGAATTGTATTTACGGAAGGTTCTGACCCACGTATTTTGGAAGCGGCAATCCGTTTACATAAAGATAACGTTGTAGTACCAGTTTTATTAGGTAATCGTGCTGAAATTATGGGCACTGCTTCTGCTTATGGTTGGGATATTGAAGGAATTGAAACATTAGATCCAATTGAATATAAAAACATGGATATGATGGTAAGTAAGGTAATTGAGCTTCGTAAGGGAAAAATGGACGAAGAACAAGCACGTGCTGCATGTTTGAAAACAAACTTCTTTGGGACAATGTATGTAAAACTTGGTTGTGCAGATGGTTTGTTGGGTGGAGCTACTTACTCAACTGCGGATACTGTTCGTCCTGCATTACAGTTGGTGAAGACAAGACCTGGAAACTCTATTGTTTCTAGTTGCTTTATTTTAATGAAAGATGGTGCAGAAACATTGGTTATGGGTGACTGCTCTATTAATATTGACCCATCTGCAGATGATTTGGTTGAAATTACATTGCAAACAGCTCATACAGTACGTCAATTCGGTATTGAACCAAGAGTTGGTTTGTTGTCTTATTCAACACTTGGATCAGCAAAAGGTGAGAGCGTTTCTAAAGTAAATGAAGCAGCAACTCGTTTGAAACGTATGCCATTAGATTTTGGCGTTGAAGGTGAAATTCAGTTTGACTGCTGTGTTGCTCCTGAGGTCGCAAAATTAAAAGCACCTGAATCCAAAGTGGCAGGTAATATCAATACCTTTATCTTCCCTAACATTGATGCAGGTAACATCGGTTATAAGATTGCGGCTCGTTTAGGTGGATATGAAGCCATCGGACCTATCCTTCAAGGATTGAATGCTCCAATCAACGACTTGTCAAGAGGATGTAATGCTGAAGAAGTATACAAAATGGCAATCGTGACTGCTGCACAGAAATACATGGATATCTAATAATGAAAGAGATGCTAGA
>NZ_JBEQZJ010000085.1:0-5636 GCF_045223415.1 Hoskinsella mucinilytica
AAACCCTTTCTGCTTCAAGTCCATCATCATAGTAATAACCAATAATTTGAGGTTTTTTTAATTGTTTTCCATTGCGTTTTTCAATAATGAAAGATAGTTCAGGACTTAATTCTATTCCTTCAAGATAAGAACCTTCACTTAATCTCAATTTGAGGATGTCACCATCAATTTTATAATTATCATAACTAATCTTGATAATGCTTTTATTTTTTTCTTCAAGCATATATTCCAACAACTGTCGCCATGTTCCATAATTTTCAGAAAATATTTTGTTTACATTATTACTTGATTTAAACATATCATCATAATTTAACAATTCATTCCTTATTTCAAGGCTACTATTTTTTGAATATTTATAAGCATTTTTTTGTTCAATAAATTTAATTTTAGTATTCAAATTTAAATAATCTCTTTTTAGTTTTTCACGATAATTTGGTGATGTTTTATTTACTCTTACTATATTGAATACATTGAAATTTTCATCGAATATACAATTAACAGAATAATTATGACCCAAGAATGTGTATAAGCCACTTTCTACATCAGAAACAAATCCAAAAATATCAATAAAATTTGATGGTATCTCTACCTCTAACGCATGTTTATATGTAACGTTCTTTTGAATTAAATTTTTATTTTTCAATTCCCAGTATCTATCACTACTACAAATCATTAAGATTTGATTATCAATTTGAGACTTCTTTATAATCAATGAACTGATTGCATCTTTTAATTGAAATATATCAGTAAACCTTTCTGTTGGATCTTCATCAACCAATTTCATTAAAATAGGTTTTAATTCAATATCAATTCCTGCAGTATCTTCAATTTTTTTCTTAAATTCATTAGCAGTTGTTGGGTCTTCATTGGTAAATAAATAGTATATTATCCCACCAATCGAATATAAATCACTTTGTTCAGTTGCATTTTCACTATGAAATTTGATTTCAGGCGCTGTATATTTATTTGTTCCAAATTGATATACAGTACCTTGACTAACCATATCTTTAATTTTACAAAGTCCAAAATCTATTATTTTCACTTTACCTTCTTTATCCAACATAATGTTAGACGGGTTTAGATCACGATGAATGATTCCGTATGAATGTGCAGTTTCCATAGCATTCAAAATTTCTTTTATAATCCTAAATTTTTCTTTAATAGTCAAATCAACTATGTCAATATCTTTCAAAGAATATCCATCAACATATTCCATTAAAATCATACCAATTGGCTGATCAGTTTTTTTAATTTTAAGATCATCATGATATAAATACATGTTAACGATATTTTCGCATTTATTGAGCACACCCAAAGCTCTAATTTCTCTTAAAAAAAGAGTTTTATATAAAACATTATCTGTTCCATATATAATTTTTCGTACAATCAACTCCCCATTACTACGATCTCGCATCAATGATACTTGAGAGTTTGTTTCTCCTTTTACTTTCAAATTTTTAACGAATTCTAAATCACGAAAAGTTGCCATATGTCCCTCCAAAATCTATTCAGATATTTAAGTCTAATCAAGGCTTATTATCTATATTATAATCTATATTAATAGTAAAATAAATAAGATTAATTGTCTATTATAAGGGGATTGGTATCTTTTATGTTATTTTATACATAAACTTTTGTAAAAATTCTAAAATATATTTTATATGAACGGTCTTTTGTCCTTACAAATTACTAAAATTGAAATTTTACTTAATACTTTGTTACATAACATAATATTCTAGTTTTATTAAGATTCTAGCTCTAAAATAGATTGTATATCATGCTTTATAGATGAAGAATAAAACAGTTTAATATATAATTATCTCTACTAGTATCGTTTAAATCACCAAATATACAAATATAGATTTCTTTCAGTAATTGTGTTCCATCTCTATTTTCGTTTATGCCTCGCTTAAAGTATTTAAAATTCTCAAATCAATTGAGAAGGTTTGTATTATTTGAAACAAATGAAGCAAATTCAATCCAATTACTAGAAACATAATAGTTGAAACCAAGAGGGTTTGTAGTGTTAATAGAAAAAGCTATACATGTTAGGTTAAATGAAATATTTTGCTCACACTGAACATTGGGAAAATCTCTATCTGTGATTAGCATTCTCTCAGCAATTTTAACAGAGTTAATGAATTTATAAACTTCTCTAAGCTTCAATTGAAAATAGTTAATGAAGGTTATTATAATTTCATTACGGATATGAACTTATTCTAAATCTCTGCTTATTATGAATGAAGCGTATTTAATCTTTGTCGATGTATGATAATTCAAATTTATAATTACATCATAGAATCGTTGTAAATATAGATCACCGTTATACTCATTTCTATAAATTTCTCTTACTGTTTTAGAAAATTGTATATTATTTGTAAACACCCAAAATAATAATTATAAATCGATTTTTTTCTCACTTAATATTTGATCAATTACATTATTTGAACAAATTTTCAAGTCTTCTATATTGCTAATACCTGACATCAGTTGCTCATAATCTACTTGCTTTAATTTTATTATTACTAAAATCATCCATCCAATTAATCCTATAGAACCGACTTAAATGAAAACATCCACTACGGATTATTGAAATATCAAGGATTGTACAGACATAATGATGGTATCATTTTCCCCTGCATTATAATAAAATTCCTGTTTTATCATTAGAAATTTTTATTACAAATGGATGTATATAACTCATCATTATTTAAAAGATATTCTACTTGTTTAGCATTTACTGTCTTTCCACTCCCCCATTCACCATTTATAGATATGATCAAATTTTCTTCTTGTTTTACCATCAGGTTGATCACATTAACTAATTTTTTATTTCTGTTTAATAGATTATCATCGATTGATCCTTTTATAAATTCATCAGTAATTATTTCTTTCATAAACTCACCCTCCATGCGTCGTATTAAGTATACCATAACAACTATTTTAATTATGTCAGAAAAATAATGAAATTTTTCCATTTTATTAAAACCAACCTCAAACTCATCTGTCTCATAAGCGTAAGGATGATAAATCCATAAAAGAAAAGGAGCGTATTACTATGTACTACAGAAGAGATGATTCAAGAATGGGTGATGAAATTTTTGCGATGGGAGCACTTATTGCACCAATTGCTTGGAAAATCGTAAAACATGGACAGGCAAAGGCAATTGCTAAAAAAGAGGCATTTGAAGCACTGCCAGAGGAGAAAAAGCAACAGATCAAGTACAAAAGATGTGCCATTGGAGAGAAAATTGCAAGATATCTACTCATTGCATTTGTAGGTTTGGAAGTGTTTGCTATATTAGCAGGACATTTTCCGATTGCTGACATTATGTCTTTTATTCCTGTCATTGTTGCTTATTTTATGCTGAAAGCAGGTAAAAACAAATATGAAACTGACACTCAAACAACTTCTAAATCATATCTATGAAGATGAAAAAGTACCAAAACAAACACTGAGAGAAATTTTGATTAATATTCTTAAATCATTCAAAGAAGGTATTCAAAATGAGTGAAAAAGAAGAACAAGTCTTTGTTGAAGTTACTGGCAGTATTTATGATTGCATAGATTTCATTAATCTCTTACTGAATCAATACGATTTGAATAAGAATATCAGTGCTTATCTTGGTGCATTAAGAATTCTAAATAGAGAGCTTTTATCAAACATTGATAACTTGAATCAATTAAATGAGTAATTGTTGCATTGTTTATTTTATGAAATTATTGTATTATATTAACGTAAATATCATATATATATTAATATCATGATAAGAGAGGAGACGAATTATCGTCAACTTTTCACTAAAATTATACATCTACAAACAAAAGACCAGATTAACATTCAATCTGATCTTTTATTTTCTGTGCATATTCTTTATATTCCTTTTCCCCTATGCTAACACTTTCTAATATCTTTTTCTGATTGCTTGTAAGAGCATACCGTAAATGATATTTCTCATCTGACAATTTTGTTAATCTCATTCTCTCAATTTGTCTCAATACTTTCGGTACCGTATATTCTTTTCGATTCTTTTTATACAGTGGTTTCAATAAGCGATAGATCTCATTTCGTATGATCAACGCTATAAATGAAATGAATACTTTACTTTCTAACTTTTCTACATTCTGTACCCTAAACACATCAAACCCTAGATAACTCTTCTCCATCCGGAATACCTTTTCTACCGCATCCCTATCCCTATAGATGCTCAACGCTTCCTTACTTTCCATTTTCTTTGAGGTTACGATGACAAAGTATCCCATTTTTGATATCTCTTTCCGAATAGCATCTTCTTTACGTTGATATGTCTGCAAATAGCCATTCCCATCAAATTTCACTTTATAATAGGATTCATAGCTTTTTAAATCTTCTCTTCGCTGTAGTTTCCTCTGTACTTTTTCTTCCATTGCACTGTCCATCTTTTTTAAGCGATTATTCAATTGTAGCTTTTCACTTTCTGCCTGTATTCCATTATAGTACACATGGATATACTGTTTTCTATCTGTTCCAAATAAATCTTGCTCAACTGTCATCCCATATAATTCGTATTCTTCTATATATCCACTATATCCATTCTTTAATACAGCTGCACATTCTTCCACTGCCTTCTGTACAAATTTCGTATTTCCTTTTGTCATTAAGACATAGTCATATCCAAAGTTCTCAAAAAACTTGATATTACGTACTGAGAAATAGCCTCTATCGAGGATGAACCCTATATTCTTACAGTCATAATAATATGCTCTTTCAACCATTTTCTCACATTCCGTATTATCATTGATACTGCCTGGATACAGTTCATAAAACAACGGGGTCTGATCTGTCTGATCATATCCAAGAGATACGTTAATCTGTGGTAAATCCGGATTATCTTTCACATGTCCGTACTCCGCCAGTTCTAAACTTCCCGCTACACAGTTCATATTTGTAGAGTCATAAGAGATATAGATTTCTTTGTTTGTATGTAGTTTTACCCATGATTTTATAAACAGATCAATATCTTTTATGTTTAACCCTTGTAATAATCTACCAATTGCTATATCCGAAAAAACCTTTTCATTGAATAAAGCATGGTTATATGCATAGTCCTCAAAATACTGCATCACATTATTTTCGCTCATAATCATAAAGGAAGCAATGTCTAAAATCATATCACATTCTTTCTTGAAGACAGATGACAGTACTTCATACAATCCAATCTGTTCAGATATCAAATGAAACACCATCCTAGGTCCAAAGGATATAAAATCACCTCGATCACTGGGATCAAGTAACATTTCTTCTTTTTCAAAGAGCTTAAAATACTGACTATTTGGTATCAGATCCCCATCTTCATTTAATTTTCCTATAGCGACACGTTTTGGTCTTGAACACTGAAGCTCAGGCTTATATTCAACTTTTTGTGTTAGATAGACATAAGTACCGCTTTTAGAATGAACAAGAACAGTACGATCAGGACATTTCACAGGTTTGAAAAAATTCATGATAGCCTCCATTTTTTAGATGTATATTTTATACATCTATTTTATCATAATTCTAAGAAAAAGAAAAGCCCAAAACGCCTATTTAAAAGGCAACTTTGAGACTTTTTCGATTTATTCATTCATAGATGTATATTTTTTTGTTAAGTTAATG
>NZ_JBEQZJ010000086.1:0-5370 GCF_045223415.1 Hoskinsella mucinilytica
CTTCAGGTTTCTTCTCTTTCATTTATTTTGTTTGCTTATAACTTGCTTTTTATTATTTATTATCTTTCATCTTTTTTTTCGCAAAACTATTATTAACAGAATAGATAATAGCAGTAATCCCAGCGGCAATAATAGCAGATATTACAAAAGAAGAACCTAAAATGGATTCTATATTGTAAAAGTTTGCCTCACCTGTGCTTAATAATTGGAAGACACTAATTCCCATCATGCTGGCCATTTGTAATAACATAATCGAACCATAACTAAAATTCTGAATGACAAGGAAATTAAATAATGCATTCACTTTCGATAATAAGCCGGTTCTTTTTCGATCCGTATGATGTAACATCAAATAATGAGAAGCATATATAACAGCAAAATAGCCAATGATACACGCTATCGTAGACACTTCTATTTTTTTTAAAATATAATATCCAATGAATCCGATCGTAGCAAGTACAAATGGTAGATACTCTTCAATATCTTTCTTTTGAATATCATGAAAATCTAATCCATCTCGTAATAAATGATCTACACTTACTCCCAAGGCATCAGCCAAAGGAACCAAAATCGTGATGTCCGGGAAACCCTCTCCAGTTTCCCAACGAGAAATAGATTTGTTGCTAACGCCAATCTTTTCTGCTAATTGATTTTGAGTATATCCTTTTTCTTTTCTGAGTTTCATTAATCTTTGTGCAAAGTTTTCCATACTTTATTCGCCCCTCTTTCTACTTCTATTATGTCATACTTCATTGAAAAAGCTATCCTAAACCACAAGAATTTATCTCGTTATCCGAGATTTTAAATTTAAATTCAAAAATGAACAACTGATAACAAATGATTTTTTAAACCTAAATGCTCTTGCTTCCAATTCTTGACTATTGTATCCTATAGACAGGAGGTGATAGCTTGCAAGTACAAAAGGAAGAGCTTCGTTTACAAATATTAGAAGCAGCAAAACAAGAGTTTTTAGCAAAAGGATATGAAAACAGTTCTATGCGAACCATTGCCAAAAAAGCAAATACTACACTAGGCAATATCTATCACTATTTTCAAAATAAAGAAGATTTGCTAAACACTTTACTTACTCCTGCTGTACAAAATTTGGAAATATTTGCGAAAGAGCATTTAGATCAAAAGGAAGAATATCACTCATTTGAAGAGATAGAACTTGCATTTCATGAAATTGATGATAATATCGATCAAACCATCTTTCAATATTTGATGGATGAACGTTTACTTATTTTATTTGACTTAAAAACAACACGCTTTGTGGATGTTCGTGAAGATTTCATAGCAAGATGCAAGAAGCATATGCAATTTCATTTAAAACTAAATGACGATAGTAAGTATCTAGAAATCATAACAGAGATGTTTATTCATTGTATTCGTCACATCCTGTTAGAACAGAAAAATCCTAAAGATGCCAAGAAGGAATTCATGAAAGTTTTCCGTATGCTTTGTACAGGTATAACATCAATAGAAGAGTAAAAAAACATGTTATAAGCTTACATGTTTTTATTATGCTCAAAAGGAGGGTCATTTTATGATTGAAGTACAACATGTATCAAAATTTTATCAAATGGAGGATCAAAAGATTTACGCATTAAAAGATGTTTCCTTTCAAATTGAGGATGGCGAATTTGTTATCATCCTTGGTCCTAGTGGAGCTGGAAAGAGTACGATGTTAAATCTTTTAGGAGGCATTGATCAAATAGATGAAGGAGAAATCCTCGTCAATCAGCATAAACTTTCTACTAAAAACGAAAAAGAATTAACTCAATATCGTGCAGATGAAATCGGTTTTATCTTTCAGTTTTATAATTTAATCCCAACCTTAAATGTTTTGGAAAATGTGGCATTGATGAGCGATATCAAAAAGGATACCTTACCTGCCATGCAGATATTAAAAGATATAGGATTATCAAAGCATAGTAAGAAATTTCCAAGTCAATTATCCGGTGGCGAACAACAACGAGTTTCTATTGCCAGAGCATTAAGCAAAAATCCAAACGTTCTTTTATGTGATGAGCCAACTGGTGCCTTAGATAGTGAAACAGGTAAAATGATTTTGATATTATTACAGGATATGTGTCGAAGATATCATAAAACGACGATCATTGTAACGCATAATGCGGCTATCGCTCCTTGTGCAGATAAAGTCATCCAAATTCATAATGGTAGAATTTCTTCTATCATTCATCAGAAACAGCCGCTCAATATAAAGGAAGTGGAATGGTAATGTTATATAGAAAAATGCTACGTGACGTTTGGAAACAAAAATCAAGTTTTCTTTCTATCTTTTTATTGATGTTTATGGGATGCTACATTTTCTCTGGCATTACCACAGAGTATCATGGTATGCAAACATACAGTGACTCTTATCATGCAGAAAGTAATATGGCGGATGCGGTCTTACAAGGAACTCATCTATCCAAGCTTCAGGATTCAAATCTTGATACTCAAGAAGTAATGAAACTATCTTCTACTTTACAAGGTCATGAAGATATATCGTTAGAAGTAAACATTATAAAAGAGAATCGTATTTCTAAAATGAAAGTCATGGATGGTGTAAATTTTGATCCATCTTTAGATGGGGTGTGGCTAGATGAACGCTTTGCACAAGCTCATGGTTATCGAGTTGGTGATTCTTTGAAGTTTCTGATTCAAGGACAGTCCATACAAAAAGAGATCAAGGGATTGGTATTATCCGTAGAATATATCTATCAAGTGAAAGACAATGCTATGACACCTGATCATGAGAAATCCGGTTTCCTTTATATGAATCAAACGAATTTGCCTTTCTCATTTCAAGCCAATCAATTGCTTGTGAAAAGTACATTATCTGATCTAGAATTAAAAAACAAGTTGATACAAGAAACCAATGGCAAAAACTGTTTGATTACATTACAACATGACAATCTGAATTACAGTATGTTACAAGATGAAATCGATCAGCATAAAGAATTAGGTCTTATATTCTCTTTTACCTTTTTAGGCATTGCTGTATTCGTATCTATTACTACCATTCATCGTTTATTGCATCAACAACAGCTTCAGATTGGTATCCTCAAAGCACTTGGTTTCTCTAAACGCACTTTATTTTTCCATTACGCTACTCATTGTACCTTTGTAACGTTATTAGGTTCTATATTAGGCTGTATTACGGGTGCCTGGAGCTTCCCTGTTCTAGTTTATCCATTTATGAATGAACTTTATGCTTTACCAGAGCTTCGTGGTTCTATCATTCCTTTGACGTATCTACTTCCTTTATTCACCACGATGATTTGTATCTTTATCTCTTTGATCATTACTAGAAACTATTTACATCATCCAACTGCTCAGGTGTTATCAGGAAACATCAAACGCAGAATCATCAAAATACAGCTACCTCAACTATTCACTCATACATCCTTCATTACTCAATGGAATTTAAAAGATGTCACCAGAAATCCATTAAGAAGCTTTATGAGCATATTTGGTGTATTAGGTTGTACTGCATTATTGATGAGTGCTTTTGGGATTTATACAACGATGACACATTTAACCGATTGGACTTATCATACCTTAGAAACCTATGATTGCAAAGTCAATGGACCTTTTGATGAGGAAACACTTCAAACATTAACACATGAAATGGATGCTGATGAAATCATGAATGCTTCCATTGATATTCAAACATCAACCGGACAAGACCAACTTTTATTGACAGTACTATCAGACACACGTTATCTTCATCTTGCTGAAAGTGAACATTCCTTTGTTGATTTGACCTATGGGGCAGGTGTATCTAAAAACATTGCAGATCAATACCATTTAAAAGAAGGAGATATCTTAACTTGGAAACCATCGAATACGATGACTTGGCAACAAGTAGAAATAGAATCTATCCTACGAACACCTTACACACAAGGTATCACTTTAATGAAATCACTGTATGAACAAACAGGACTTGAATATACCCCAACGTCTTTGATAGGCAAAACGATAGATAAAGACAATTTCAATCTATCATCTATTTCATCCATTCAATATCACGACGATATCGTTCAAAATATGGATACCATGATGGAGGCTACGATCATGATGCTTTCTATCTTTATGATTGCCGCAATGGTATTAGGTAGTGTTATTTTATATAATCTTGGTTCCTTATCCTATATGGAACGTTATTATGAGCTTGCGACATTAAAAGTATTAGGTTTTCAAAGCCATGCACTACGTAAGATCATGATCCAACAAAATCTATGGCTAACCGTCATTGGTATTTTACTTGGATTACCTAGTGGTTGGTTATTGTTAAGTTTTATGTTAAAAACAGTACAAGCAACTTTAGATGTGATAATCTATTTGCCATGGAGCGTAGTGTTATTATCCTGTGGTGGAACCTTATTGTTATCGCTCCTTATTATATGGTGCGTATCAAAAAAGGTAAAAGACATTGATATGGTATCAGCTTTAAAATCAAATGATTAAATAAAGCCTTTCCTTCCACTGAATACATCGTACGCAATGTTAATGCAGATTTTGAATTTTACAGACTAGTAATTATATTGAACTACTATTTTCAGTTTATACGACCCAACATTAAAAAACAACCAACTATTAATTTAATCAATAGTTGGTTGTTATCAATTGTTAATATTTTTAGGTTGAGAAAGGCTATTATTGCAATGGTATCCGTATCATAGCCATTATTACAAAAATCCCAAATGTTACAGGCAGTTTCTCTGAAGGAAGGGACTCCTGTGCTTTTTGCTCTTTTAAAAACTGGTACAAATGTTGATAATATGGAAAATCTGATGTTTCGTCTATCTTGAAGACTTCAAGCATAATCTCACGCTCCGATATCTAAGTCTACTACACACCTGTTATAACAGAAAAATATCCAATGATAGACGCTATTATAGATACTTCTATTTTTTAAAATTATATTGTTCCGTCTTTTTTCAATATTTCTATGATTTCTGGTTTGAAGCTTTCATCAACATCTAGAAGATCAAAAACTTCATCTAGACTCATATTTTTCTTTATGATCAGTGCTTTTACATCTTTTGCTAATCTAGCAATATCGCCTTCTTTTTTTCCCTTGAGAATACCTTTTTCTAAAATTCCTTGACTTAAGTTACACATCCTTTCAACCTCCTCGTCTAATGTTTGAGTCATTTCTATTCCATAATCTATATATATAACATTTAACAAAAAAACACTTCACAGTGGATGTGTTTTTTTGTTACTCTTGATTATATTGTTCCGTCTTTTTTCAATATTTCTATTATTCCAGGTTTAAAACTTTCATCAATATCTAGAAGATCAAAAGCTTCTTCTAGGCTCATTTTTTTCTTTTCTATGAGTGCTTTTACGCCTTTT
>NZ_JBEQZJ010000087.1:0-4953 GCF_045223415.1 Hoskinsella mucinilytica
AAAAAAAGACTCACAATGAAGTGAGTCTGAAGACCTGGCAACGTGCTATCTTCACTGGGGCAGGCCCAGCTAGTTTCGCCGCTGAAGTGCTTAACTTCTGTGTTCGGGATGAGTACAGGTGTGTCCACTTCGCCTTCATCACCAGATCGCTTCTGAGGTCGCTTTCCCTCAAAACTGAATAACAGTTGACTTTGTGATTAAGTCCTCGACCGATTAGTATCAGTCAACTCCACACATTGCTGCGCTTCCATCTCTGACCTATCTACCTCGTCGTCTTCAAGGGGTCTTACTTCTTTCGAATGGGAAATCTCATCTTGGAGGGGGCTTCGCGCTTAGATGCTTTCAGCGCTTATCCCTTCCCTACTTAGCTACCCAGCTATGCTCCTGGCGGAACAACTGGTGCACCAGCGGTAGGTCCATCCCGGTCCTCTCGTACTAAGGACAGCTCTCCTCAAATTTCCTTCGCCCACAACAGATAGGGACCGAACTGTCTCACGACGTTCTGAACCCAGCTCGCGTACCGCTTTAATGGGCGGACAGCCCAACCCTTGGAACCGAATTCAGCTCCAGGATGCGATGAGCCGACATCGAGGTGCCAAACCTCGCCGTCGATGTGAACTCTTGGGCGAGATCAGCCTGTTATCCCCAGGGTAGCTTTTATCCGTTGAGCGACGGCCCTTCCTTTCGGCACCGCCGGATCACTAATCCCGACTTTCGTCCCTGCTCGAGTTGTTGCTCTCGCAGTCAAGCACGCTTCTGCATTTGCACTCGTCGATTGATTTCCATCCAATCTGAGCGTACCTTTGGGCGCCTCCGTTACTCTTTGGGAGGCGACCGCCCCAGTCAAACTGCCCACCTGACACGGTCCCTCAGCCCGTCTAGGACTGTAGGTTAGAACTTCAATCAAACAAGAGTGGTATCCCAACAGCGGCTCCTCGTACACTGGCGTGCACGTCTCTTCGCCTCCCACCTATCCTGTACATCTTTGATCAAAATTCAATATCAGGCTACAGTAAAGCTCCATGGGGTCTTTCCGTCTAGTTGCGGGTAACCTGCATTTTCACAGGTACTAAGATTTCACCGAGTCTGCTGCCGAGACAGCGCCCAAATCGTTACGCCTTTCGTGCGGGTCAGAACTTACCTGACAAGGAATTTCGCTACCTTAGGACCGTTATAGTTACGGCCGCCGTTCACTGGGGCTTCAGTTCACTGCTTCCTCTTGCGATTCACAGATCCTTTTAACCTTCCAGCACCGGGCAGGCGTCACCCCCTATACTTCGTCTTGCGACTTTGCAGAGAGCTGTGTTTTAGTTAAACAGTCGCTTGGGCCTCTTCACTGCGGCTCTCTTTTACAAGAGCACTCCTTATCGCTAACTTACGGAGTCATTTTGCCGAGTTCCTTGGCAACAGTTCTCTCGCTCACCTCAGGATTCTCTCCTTGCCCACCTGTGTCGGTTTTGGTACGGGCCGCTATGGAATTTGCGCTAGAAACTTTTCCTGGAAGCTGGCATCATATGCTTCGGTACTTGTCCTAGGACGTTCCCTTACCTCTCACGCTTTAGCTTTCGATGACGCATTTCACTGTCATCCACCTATACGCTTCGCCCACAATCCATTTAGTGGGTCATACTAGCCTTCTCCGTCATTCCTTCACTTCCATCGCGGGTACAGGAATATCTGCCTGTTTTCCATCCACTACGCCTTTCGGCCTCGCGTTAGGTCCCGACTTACCCAGGGCGGACGAACCTTCCCCTGGAATCCTTGGGCTATCGGTGTGCAGGATTCTCACCTGCATCTCGCTACTCACACCGGCATTCTCACTTCCATGCTGTCCAATAGTCCTTACGATCTATCTTCTACCTGCATGGAACGCTCCCCTACCACTCAATTTACATTGAATCCGCAGCTTCGGTAGTATGCTTAGCCCCGGTACATTTTCGGCGCAGGGTCACTCGACTAGTGAGCTGTTACGCACTCTTTGAAGGGTGGCTGCTTCTGAGCCAACCTCCTAGTTGTCTGTGCATCCCCACATCCTTTTCCACTTAGCATACATTTTGGGACCTTAACTGGCGGTCTGGGCTGTTTCCCTTTTGACCATGGACCTTATCACCCACAGTCTGACTGCCGAGTATATATTCATGGCATTCGGAGTTTGATTATACTCAGTACCCCGGGATGGGGCCATCGTACATTCAGTGCTCTACCTCCATGTTACTCTCCTCGACGCTAGCCCTAAAGCTATTTCGGGGAGAACCAGCTATATCCGTGTTCGATTGGAATTTCTCCCCTAGCCACAACTCATCCGCCAACTTTTCAACGGGGGTCGGTTCGGTCCTCCATTCAGTTTCACCTGAACTTCAACCTGGTCATGGCTAGATCACACGGTTTCGGGTCTACATCATCGTACTCTCGCCCTATTAAGACTCGCTTTCGCTTCGGCTCCACATCTTCTGCTTAACCTCGCACGATAACGTAACTCGCCGGTTCATTCTACAAAAGGCACGCCATCACCCTTTAACGGGCTCTGACTTCTTGTAGGCATACGGTTTCAGGTTCTCTTTCACTCCGCTCCCGCGGTTCTTTTCACCTTTCCCTCACGGTACTGGTTCACTATCGGTCACTTGATTATATTTAGCCTTGACGGATGGTCCCGCCTGCTTCCGACAAGATTTCTCGTGTCTCGCCGTACTCAGGATCCCACTCGGCTTCCTCTCAGATTCGTTTACGGGACTTGCACCCTCTCCGGTTGGCCTTTCAATGCCATTCTCCTTCCGATCGTCTTGCCTTTCTGTGGTCCTACAACCCCGATCCAAGGATCGGTTTGGGCTCCTCCGCTTTCGCTCGCCGCTACTTACGGAATCACTTTTGTTTTCTTTTCCTCCGGGTACTTAGATGTTTCAGTTCTCCGGGTTCCTTCCTCATGAACTATGTATTCGCTCATGGGTGACACCCTATTACAGGTGCCGGGTTTCCCCATTCGGATATCGACGGATCTTTGTGTGCGTACCACTCCCCGTCGCATTTCGCTGTTAGCTGCGTCCTTCTTCAGTTTCAAGTGCCTAGGCATCCACCGTACGCCCTTTCTTACTTAATCACTACTTCTCTTCGTGTTTTTGCTTTCCAAGGTTTACTGAGTTACTGTTTTTTTAAACTTTACTCGTGAATATCTATTCTTTTCTTACAACTTTCGTTATAGACCTTCATATGTCTTCTGTTATTCAGTTTTCAAAGATCGACTTCTTCGGAAATCACTCGGACTTCCAAAACTAAACAGGAAATATCTTTTTGTTTCTTGTACTTTCTCCTTAGAAAGGAGGTGATCCATCCCCACGTTCCCGTAGGGATACCTTGTTACGACTTAACCCCAGTCATCGGTCCTACCTTCGACGGCTCACTCCTTACGGTTATGCCACCGGCTTCGGGTATTACCAACTCCCATGGTTTGACGGGCGGTGTGTACAAGGCCCGAGAACGTATTCACCGCAGCATGCTGATCTGCGATTACTAGCGATTCCGACTTCATGAAGTCGAGTTGCAGACTTCAATCCGAACTGAGACGTCCTTTATGAGATTTGCTTCACTTCGCAGTGTCGCTCCTCTTTGTAGACGCCATTGTAGTACGTGTGTAGCCCAGGCCATAAGGGGCATGATGATTTGACGTCATCCCCACCTTCCTCCGGTTTGTCACCGGCAGTCTCACATGAGTCCCCAACTGAATGCTGGTAACATGCGACAAGGGTTGCGCTCGTTGCGGGACTTAACCCAACATCTCACGACACGAGCTGACGACAACCATGCACCACCTGTGTGATATATACCTATCTCTCTATCTCTAGAGCTTTTATATCCATGTCAAGGCCTGGTAAGGTTCTTCGCGTTGCTTCGAATTAAACCACATACTCCACCGCTTGTGCGGGCCCCCGTCAATTCCTTTGAGTTTCACACTTGCGTGCATACTCCCCAGGCGGAGAACTTATTGCGTTAACTGCAGCACTGAATCTCTCCAACACTTAGTTCTCATCGTTTACGGCGTGGACTACTAGGGTATCTAATCCTATTTGCTCCCCACGCTTTCGTGCATCAGTGTCAGTTGCAGGCCAGGCGACCGCCTTCGCCACTGGTGTTCCTCCATATATCTACGCATTTTACCGCTACACATGGAATTCCATCGCCCTCTCCTGCACTCTAGTACGACAGTTTCCGAAGCGAACAACAGTTGAGCTGTTGCCTTTTACTTCAGACTTATCGCACCACCTACGCACCCTTTACGCCCAATCATTCCGGATAACGCTTGCCACCTACGTATTACCGCGGCTGCTGGCACGTAGTTAGCCGTGGCTTTCTGGTAAGATACCATCACTCACATATCATTTCCTCTATGTGCCGTTTTTCTCTTACAACAGAGCTTTACGATCCGAAGACCTTCTTCACTCACGCGGCATTGCTCGTTCAGAGTTCCCTCCATTGACGAAAATTCCCTACTGCTGCCTCCCGTAGGAGTTTGGGCCGTGTCTCAGTCCCAATGTGGCCGTTCACCCTCTCAGGTCGGCTACGCATCATTGCCTTGGTGGGCCGTTGCCCCGCCAACTAGCTAATGCGCCGCAGGTCCATCCATGTTCGAAGCGTTCGCTTCTTTAATATGAAGATCATGCGATCCTCATACCTATCCGGTTTTAGCAGACGTTTCCATCTGTTATCCCGGGCACATGGGCAGGTTCCCTACGTGTTACTCACCCGTTCGCCACTAAGTCTCTTTGGAAGCAAGCTTCCTAAAGACTTCGTTCGACTTGCATGTATTAGGCATGCCGCCAGCGTTCATCCTGAGCCAGGATCAAACTCTCCATTTGATTTAGCTCAAAACGTTACTAACGTTATGATTTTTGTTTTTCTGGTTCGTTTTATTTCTTTCGAAATTGACGTTTCCTGTTTAGTTTTCAAAGACCGATTGGTTTT
>NZ_JBEQZJ010000088.1:0-4593 GCF_045223415.1 Hoskinsella mucinilytica
TAGATGCCTTAGATATTATTGATCGCGACGAGGAAAATTGTAATTTTGATTTAAAGAAAATAATTACAGGTATTGATAAACCTGGCTTTGAATTATTTGAAAAGAAAATCAATTACTTTAATAAAAAACTTGACCTGGCTCAAAAAGAAGCAGTTAGAAAGGCTTTATATTCTTCATCAATATCTATCATACAGGGACCTCCAGGCACTGGCAAAACGAATGTAATTATTGAAATAATTCAGCAAATTATATTAGAAAATAGATTACATCCTGAATTACCATCAAAAAAAGTGTTAATTGTTTCACAATCCCATCCCGCAGTAGACAAAATGGTTTCTGATCTCAATGAGCAATTCAAAAATTTGCCAAACATCATTAGAATTGGTAGAGGTGATAAGATAAGTGAAGAGATAAATGAATTATGTGGTTTGGAATCAGTACAGACTTCGTGGGTAGAGAAAATTAAAACAGAATGTGTCAAAAACGTAAAGATTCTATGTTCAAAATTGAATATTGATTATGAAGTAATGAAAAAATATGTAGATATCAAAAACAAAGAATCAATATGCGATGAAAAAATCACTGATATTGAAACCCACATGAAATTAAGTATAGAAAACAAACTAAAAACACCATTAGCCAATAAATATTCTAAAATAATTGAATTGCAATTAAACTGGATGGAACAATTAGAGACTTCTAATGAAACTGAGCTTTATCAAATAAAATCTGCTGATATAATTGCAGGAACATGTGTAGGCTTTTTATCCAATAAATTTGTTAAAGACTTGAATTTTGATTACGTAATTATAGATGAAGCTGCTAAAGCCACTTTTCCTGAATTAGCTATATCTCTAAATAAAGCAAGCAAAATTATACTTGTTGGTGATCATAAACAATTACCACCTGTTTTAGATGATGAAATAATTAACGCACATCCAAATGATTTAGATAGATCAAATCTTGATACAGGTCTGTTTGAAAGGATTTATGAGATATTTCCAAAAGAAAATAAGCAGATTTTATCAACACAATATAGAATGCATCCAGTAATTGGAACTATGATAAGTAAGGTGTTTTATGATAATGAAATTCAAAATGGAGTTTCAGCTTTAGAAAGAAATTGCGAAATAATAGGATATGAGAATATTGCTCTTGAATGGATTAGTACATCTAAAATGGCAGTTAATCGCAGAAATGAACAGGTTCATGGTAAGAAGAGTACACGAACTTATAAAAATGATTTAGAATGTAAAATAATAAAAAATAAATTATTAGAAATAAACAAAAATTGTACTCAAAGGAAAAGAGTTGCAATAATAACCGCATATAGTGGGCAAAAATACTCAATAGACAACATAGTTAAAGAACTTAACTTACCTAATCTCGATATTGAGATAAATACAGTTGATGCTTTTCAAGGTAATCAAAAAGATATCATTTTATATTCTACTGTCAGGAGCAATAAATCGCATTATATTGGATTTTTAAAGCATAAAGCTCGTTTGAATGTAGCATTTTCAAGAGCTAAAACATTGCTAATTATTATCGGAGATATGGATTTCTTATATCGACCAGAGATAAAAGGTAATAAATTTCCTGAAATAATTGATTATTTTAAATCAGAAAAAGGATGCAGAATCGTTGAATATTTAGAGAAGGGAAACTAATATGGGAAAAATGCAGAATATTATAGAAAGCAATTATAAAGATTATTATAAAAAAGATGATTGGATTTGCATAAAAAATGGCTTTATTTATATACCTTTTAGAGTACCGAATTTTGATTGTTTAATACAAGATATAAGAAAACTAAATATTTTTTATGCAACTGTCATGAGATTATGTAAATTAAATATTGTAGAAATACCAAAAATACAAGAAATATTGGGGTTAGATAAAAATGTTTTAGATGAAATTATTGTTGATTTAATACAATCAAAATTAGCTTATACTAGAGAAAACAAACTTATGCTAACTACAACTGGAGAACATGCTTTAAAAGAAGATAAAGAAATAGTGCAATATAAATACACAATAAATAGAATGGCGGTTAATTTAATTACAGACGAAATTATATGCTGTGATGACACTAAATTTTATCGTCCAAAAAAGAATGAACTTGTACTTAATGATGAAATTAATATAAATATTGATTATTTAAAAAAGCATTTTTCAAAACTAAATTCTATTTATGAAAGCATACAAAAAGAAGATAGTCATTTTGGAAACAAAGCTATTACAAAGGAAATCTATAAAATTATTAATGTTAATTACACTACATTAAATTATCAACGAGTTAAATATAGCATTTTTTTAAATGAGCAAACAGAACAAATTGAGGTGAAAATTTTTGATAGTCATGAAGCATTATACTCAAAGGTATTTCATGAACAAATAAAGAAGTGCTATCCAAGCTTAGAAAGTTTTTTTGAAAGAGATTATAGGTTCTCTCAAAAAGTAATAAAGAACGAGTTACCTGATTTTAACTCTGAATTTGAATATGATTACCAAACAGCAAGATTCAAGCTTTATCCTTCTGAGTATGCTGATTATATAGTACATTGCAAAGAGTTTGATTTTGATTTTTTGTTAATAAACTGTGAAGATTGTTATTATTATTTTTCAGAAGTATTAGTGGAGATAGGAAATATATCAAATAGCAAAAAAGTGATTATCAATTATAATCAAAATGATAAAGGCTTTGAATCATTTTCAAATAAACTTATCAAAGCTGGGAATAAAGTAAATTTAAAATTCATACCACATAAGAATATGAATGCTACGTCTTTTATGTTTTATCCATATGTTGGAATAAATTTAATGAAAAGAGGCATTCCATATTCAAATAAAGTTATAAGTTACATTGAATCAAAAATGTTTTTTGATCTTACATTACCAAATGAAAAAGTTGTAGATATTTTAAAAGGTGATAATCAATAATATAAATCGAGTATGAGGGAGTGATTTACGCCCAACATCTCACATACCATACGTTTGGATCACATTTCCAAAATCAATTTAAACATCATCTATATTCAAAAAGCATCACCTCCATGACTAAATTTCTCATAGGGATGGTGCTTTTCATATATGTAATCTATTATACGTTTTCATCATAAGTTGAATGATGTCTTACGTTAATCACGAATTGTTCCAATATCCCATTTCTTTTCATACTTTATGCAATGAAATAGTAATTTGAATAAGATGTTTTCATTTGGAAAGGCACCCTTTCAAGAAGGGTAGCTTATTATGTACAATGATACTTTTATAAGTATACAAATTTAATGATTAAAAATTTTAACTACAGAGATTTATTCAATTCAATAAATATTTATTTAATCAAATCTAATATTTCTCTTGCCATCTGTATTCTATTATCTTAAAAGCGATCTATTCCCAAAGAAAACCCTCGATTATAATTATTGGCTCGTATATTGATTGCATACACCCCCCGTGTCATCCTTACTCTGGACACGTATGGAAATGGATTCATTATCATTTTCGCCAGTCCATGCAGAACCACTGATTGGGTAATCAATCCCTTGCTTGTATGCTAAGTAATAATTACCTCGATCATACACTTCATACTCTCTTCCCATATATTCATTTGTCGAAGCGTATCTCAGACCTAGGCTTCCTTCCATATTTTGAAAGTTTCCATCAAATGGACAGTAATTGATAGTAATGATCATACTTTCTTTTCCAAACAATGAAGGATCAGTTCCGATATAAATAGCTTTAAAGAAAAATTTAGAAAATCTTTTATTTCATCGATATCTTTTTCTTTAAAATTATGAGGTATTTCTTCTGTATATGAATTTAAAATTCGAAAATGAGTTCCTGAAATTCTTTTCTTTTCTCCTGTCCCTAAGATATAAGCAAATTTTCCCATAATCAATGCTTGTTTTTTGTGAAAGACTAATCTCGGCTTGCGTTTTACATCTTCCCATGTACCAACTGAAACATCAGCAAAATAATAATCTGTTTGATTTTGAGGATTCTTTGATGTTTTTTTATCTGGCTTTTGTGTAATGAAATATAGGAACTCACACAACTTCATGTCATTTACTTGATCAACGGTTAAATAACGTAAATCGGTTACTTTTCCATCTGAGATTGTATGTGCAAAACTATAGAAATTAGTTTTTGTTCCATATATTGATGTTCGATGCCATGAAGATCTACCACTTTTTTTCAAAAAATCTCTTAATTGCTTTAAAGTGATCTTAATATCAATAGGTATATTGTAATTCTTATTCAAAAATTGTTTCAGTAAATCAATGTCAGTTATATTTATTCTGGATAAAGGTTTTTCACCATTACTGTATGCTGAAGAAGCACTTACTTTTCGATTAGGGGTAGTAGCCATTTTAATACCTTCTTTCTTTTTTCTTGAATTATGGCTTAAAATAGACTAGAATATATTATGTGACGGATAATGAGTGTCTCAAGTTTTCTGGCAAAATCCTGGCAATGGTACTATAAGAACCACTTGTTCAATAAAGGAACCATGGAACTATAAGGACTAAATGGTACGGAAAATAAGGACTATTAGGAACACAAAATACCCTACGAACACAATTCATC
>NZ_JBEQZJ010000089.1:0-4434 GCF_045223415.1 Hoskinsella mucinilytica
GACTACAATTCGATTAAGAATTGTAGCCTTCAACTATATTATCCAACATTAGCAACTAATTCTGCTTGTTTTTGAACATCTGCATCAGTTACCATTTCGCCATTATTCACTTTTTTAATCAAATTCACCGCATTGGCAACCGTATTTTGATCTGGTTCCATTACCCATGAATTAAATCCATTTGCCGGAGACCAAGCACTACCGTTTCCAACACCACTTACACTAATTTGTTTGATATCCCAACCAGACATATCATTGATTTGCATCTTCACTAGAGAAGACATTTCATTAGATGACATATTGGTCTGGAAGCTTCCACCAATCGCATTCATGATACTTGTATAACGTGTGATGATAGATGGTGAAATCATTTTATTGATCATACCAGTAATAACACGCATCTGATTTCTACCACGATCACGATCACCATCAGCTAAGTTATAACGCTCACGAGCAAATCTTAATGCCTGAGCACCATCCATTTGGATACTTCCTGCAGCATATGAATAAGTGCCATCACTTGCAGTAAATGCAACAGGGTTATCAACAGTGATTCCACCTAAAGCATCTACAATTTCCACTACACTTGAGAAATTTACACGAGCGTAGTAATTAATCTCCATATTGAAATATTGTTCTACAGCCTCTACAGTAGCTTCTACACCCCATAATCCTGTATGAGTCAGTTTATCTGTCTGTCCTCCTTGACAAGGCTGAGGGATATAATAATCACGTGGAATACTTGTCAATAATACTTGATGTGTATTTGGATTAACTGTTACAATCATATTTACATCTGAACGTGAAACAGTAGAAATAGATCCATAAGTATCAATACCAGTAATATAAACACTAAATGGTTCTTTTGTTACATTAACATCCTTACTGATATCTTTAGTTTCTTTTTCATATTCATAAGAAGCAATAACTTTTGTTTCATTATTAAATTTAGGATGGTTATCTTCAAATAAGCCTCGACTACCTTCATTTATCAAAAGTGCATCAACTTTTCCATCATATAAGTCATCTGCGAATGTTTTATAAGAACTATATTCTACAGTAGTAACATCTTCACCCAAATCTTTTTCTATATCCGCAAGAGCTTTGGTGTTTAGAGAAGTGTCACCAGTTTTTGAAATACCTAGTTTCTTTCCTTTTAAATCTTCAATTTTTTCCAATTGACTGTCTTTCAAAACAACAACTGACATTTGATCAACTTGTGTATTATTTCCACTCATACGACCAAAAGTATCACTCATTTTGAAAACATACCAGTTTCCAACCCCTAAGAATGCGGCTAGAATAACGATTAGAACTTTTCCTAAGATTCGATTAACCTTATTCACTCGTTTTCCTAGTTGTAGATAATACATTCCTAACAGTAACAATAATAGTACAACGATTACTGGAATCATATATTTCATTGGTACGATATTAGAAATAAACATCTGCGCAATAAATAAAATAGTAAGTATTGCATAAATTAATACAAAATAAAAACCAGCTGTCTTATATATTGGTTTTTTTGCTTGTTTCTTCTTTGCCATGGATTACACTCCTTTTCAAATAACATATTTATTATAGCCTTTTTAACGTTTTATTACCACAATTTTTTCTTACACTTTGTTAAGAGATGTATCATTTAGAGAAATAAAAAATCTATAGCATAAGCCATAGATGGTTTTTATACACTATAAATAGGATCGATAGATTTAAGTTCATTAAATGTATCTATTTCTATTACATCCCCTTCACTTACTGGTCTAACCATAATATTGTAATGGTCTATACACTCTTTTAAAGATACCTCATCCCAATATTTTTCTTTTCCCCCCGGACTATGAAATACTTCTTCTATATCTTTGCTCATTTTTTTCGCATCTTGTTCAGACCAAAAAGATATTCCAAACATATGATGCACATTTTTACCTCCAATTTTCACTTTTGTAATTACACCTTTTTTTGTTTCAAAACACCAGTCATCAGTTATATCTACTTTCATTCCAGTGTAATTACTCTTATATTCATACTTTCTAATAATATCTTTATTATATAGAACTAAATCAGATTCTAATACGTATGCATTATCTAATTGATTTCTCACTAAATAAGCACTAGAAATATTATTTGCTTCATTGTAAATAGGATTTTCAATAAATTTAATCATTGGATATTTTTTTAATAAAACATCAAACTGCTCACCTAAATAACCCCTAACAATAATAATGTCTTTAATTCCTGCCTCAATTACTGCATCAAGTAAAGTTTCAATTATTCTTTTACCATGAACTAAAATTAATGGTTTTGGTGTATTTAATGTTACTGGAACCATTCTACTTCCAAAACCAGCTGCCATAAAAACAGCCTTTTTTACTCTATACGGCTCTAGAGATTCATATCCCTTTAAAGTAATTTCATAACAATTATCACCACGATTTTTTATTAGTCTCCCTTTAATTAAATCGTTAAGTGTAGAGTTTATACTTCCAAATGATACACCTAAATATTTAGCTAACTCACGTTGTGAATGTTTCTTTTCTTGATGTCTTTCAATTCTAACCATAACTTCAAACTGTAGTAATGTTAAACTCATATTATATTTCTCCTCTTTTTGTATTAATTTCACTTTCATTTATAAATAAATTTATAAATTCTTTTATTTTAACCTCCTTATTATAATTATCTATTACATGTTTTCTAATTCTATCTGAAGAATAATCACCATTATCAACTTTTTGTATAGCATCAGTCCATAAATCTACTTTTAACTTAGTTAGAACTAATCCTGTATCTCTAGTGACAAGTTCTTTAACCGCACTTGTATTCAAAACTATGACAGGTACACCACATGCCATTGCTTCTATAGTTACTAAAGAAAAAGTTTCTTCATATGAAGGGTTAAGAAAAATTCTAGCATTAGAATATAACGCAACTAACTCTTCAACATTTTCAGTTCGTTCTACTCCAACTATATTTTTAGGTACTTTTTTACATTGTGAATTAGTAAGCCCTACTAACACTACTACATATCGGTTAGAAATTACTTCTGCTATCTCTTCAAATAACTTTAAACCCTTCCTATCATCCCAAACATTAGCTACTCCTAGCAAAATTTTTTTATCTTCTGGTATATTGTATTTCTTCATTATGCTAGTATCTTTTACAGGTTTAAATTGGTTATAATCGACCCAATTATTAATGATTTTTACATCATATTTATTCATAAAGGATAAATCAACCAGGTCCTTTAACCATTTAGAAGGCGTAGTTAGCACCAATCGCTTATTTTCTAAAAGCGTGAAATAATGTTTTTTATGATTATAAATGAATTTAGAATTATCTATACCAAAATTACATGGATATTTTCTTTTTTCAGGACAATCATGGCATGCTGTTTTCCATGAATTACATCCTACATATGTAAAGTAAGCACAATGTCCTGTAAAACTCCAGCAGTCGTGCAACGTCCAAATAACTTTTCCCTTATATTCGTTCTCTAACCAATTAAATAAAACTCTATAATTCAAATAATATCCATGTATATTATGTAAATGAATTACATTAGGCTTATAAGAATTTAATTCTCTTATTAGTTTTTTTGTGGAAAAATAAGATCCAAATCCATGTAAGCCTAAAAAATATGATAATATAGCATGTAATAAAATTGATAATTTATTTCCAACTTTTACACAATTCAGATGAGTATAACCTGCACCTCTTCCATAGAATGCAATTGTTTCAAAATTATTTTCATTTGCCTTCTCCTGTAATTCTCTCATAATGCGTCCTGTTGATCCATTACACACTATATTAATAAATGCTATTCTTTCCATATCCATACCTCTTTATTTTTTAAACAAACTACTAAATTGTTTAAAATTTTCGAACATTTCTGCATTTTGTTTAATCCATTCTATATCTTTATCCCACCATTTGCTTTTATCTAGTTCCTTTATTATCTCCTTTTCAAAACGATATCCAATCACTTTAGCTGGAACTCCACCAACAATTGTATATGGATCAACATCTTTATTTACCAAAGAACCTGCTGCAATTATAGCACCGTTTTCTATAGTTACTCCTTCTATGATAGAAACATTATCGCCTATCCAAACATCATTTTTTATAAGAATGCAACTTTCATTATCAGCATATTTAAATTCATTAAATTTTTGTTTTTTAACATAACTTACACCATTAACACCTTCCTTTGAATAAAAATAAGGATGTGTACTAATAAATACTTTTGAGGGATGCATACCACGTATTACTCTCACACAACTACCAATAGAACAAAACCTACCTATTTTCCCGACTATGAAACTATTATAACCTATATAACTGCCAAATCCAAGCGATCCATACAAAGTTGTATTATCGCCTATAAAATTACTTCCTTCAAGTGATGATTCCTTTCCTATATTACTAGAGAAC
>NZ_JBEQZJ010000090.1:0-3488 GCF_045223415.1 Hoskinsella mucinilytica
GTCTAGTTATCGCCCATGTCGGGCGTACATAAAAGGAGCAATTCAGTTAAGAATTACTCCTGCTTTTACTAGATTTAAGTTTTATTTACCAAACTTATTTTCATAATCTTCTAATTCATGAAAGATTCGCATAATATTAATGACTTTATTTTCCTCATCAATGGTATATATAAAGACATAGTTTTTGATGATAATTTTACGATATTTATAACCATGCTGTTCAAAAACCACTTGACAAATGTAAGGGTGATACTTGATTGACTCAAATCTATTTTCAATTTCCTTTTGAAAACGATCAACAATGTTATAACTATTGTAGCCAGTAAGATATAGCAGTATTTTATTTAAATCAAATACTGCTGGCTCAGTATAACGAATATTATAAATCAAATCCATATTTTTTGCTGAACATCTTCCAGACATCTTCTTCAGCATATGTTTTACCCTCTTTAAGTGCCTTTTCAGCTTCTGCTAATTTTTCTTCAACGCTTTGAAGATGTACAACTTCTTTTTTTTCAAAGTTCAAATTCTCTAAAGGTTTCATCTGAATCATCTCCTTATTTATAATATAACACATTCAAATGTATTATAAAATACTTTTAATCACTTTATCTTATTTTAACATACTAGCTGCTTATTTCCTTTTTTTACTCTATTTTGCAACAAAAGATTAACATCTTTGACAGTATTTGGTCTTTCATGCAATACCTCATATTTTTCCCTTACATCATCATTTTTATAACTTCTACAAACTGGAATTTATCTTTTATATTATTTTTTTAAAATAGCGGTTTAACTGCTATAAAATCTGAAAACGTAGATGCACCTATTATAAATGAATTCCCGCTTTGTTTAGAATGCGAGTTCATAAAATATCAAAATGGAGAATATGGATGCGGCGTTATTGGTAAAGTCGTAGGTGTAACTGCAGACGAACACGTTATGATTGATAATCAAATTGATATGTCCTTAGTGAATGCCATTGCCTTTGATCCTTATACACACGGTTATTATAAAGTGGGTGAAAGAGTAGGCGAGGCATTTAAAGATGGTTTGCAACTCAAAAAATAATATTGATACACTATAAGGTTTCTCATTTTTGAGAAACCTTATTTATTCATTAACAATTTTTTATTTTTACTACTCTCTATTCTTTCTAAAATCTATTTATGAAAATCAACCTTTATAACATTTACTTCAAAGAGCAAATACCTTTCATCATGTACTGATGAAAAATGATTTAAAAGTACAGGACACTCATCTAACATCATTTGTTTTAACTTCAAATCATCGCACTCTACTGCATAACCTGCCACTCTTAGCCACTCTCTAGTCCCATCTTTTTTTGATGATATTTGAATCATACTATTTTTTCTTAACTGCTTATGTGCTTGGTTTTCATTATTTGTAGAAATATACAATTTATTATTATATTCCATAACTGCACTAAAAGGTCTGCCAGCGGGGAAATCTTCATTGTATGTTAAAACATAAAAATACCCGCATTCTTTTAAAAACTCATAAACTTTGCTCATGATGAACACCTCCAAAAATTCTAATTTCCCTGTTTCATAAAATGGAATTTGCTAATATCCCATTGCTCTCTTTACTTGATTGCATTTTTCTTGTGAGGTGAGCATTTCTAATAATTGAAATGCAACATCTGGTGCTGTCTTTGGACATGAAGATGTTATGATATTTTCATCGACAACTAGCCATTCATCGCCAAGATCGACACCGAAATTTTCCAATTCCTTTCTCTTGTATCCACCACGCAAATGATAAGTCGTTGCCTTTCTGTTTTTTAGTATTCCACTTTGAGCTAATGGAAATGCTGCAACACAGACTGACGCAATTGGTTTTTGAAGCGAATGAAAAGAACGAATCAAATTCAATGTTTTTTCATGATACGCTTCCTTATAAAACCCATATTCTTCAAATCCACCAGGGATAGCCAAAGCATCATACTGGTTAACATCGACATGATCTATTAAAATATTAGACTCAATAGTTATTCCAAATGTACCTGAAATTTTTTGATGAAATCCGCATATTTCAACCTTAATATCACAATTAAAATCATCATTTGCCCACCCCATGACATCTACAAAGGGACTTAGTTCCATTATTTCAAAGGCGTTTAAACACAAAAGTAAAACTTTCACTTCATTCCCTCCTTATATTCGAATTTTACAAATCTTCAAGATTTATTTAAACTTGGGTTTATTTAAGCTAAACATAAATAGTGATTTCCACATCTTTATCAAATACAGTATTTTCTTTTTTCCTGATTACGGCTTTGAGTGGAAGCATGTAAGTATCTTGTTTTGTGTCAAATCAAATAGCAGTTTTCCATTCACTGTTACCGATTTTTGCCGTTATCTTCATTCGTCCCCACCCCTCTTCTAGCAACTTAAAGTTTTCTCTTATCTCTACCGATATGGCTTTAGGAAGTAAAACAATTGTCCAACCAATCATGTCCGCTGATGTTGAATATTGAAATGGCCTTGCTGAAAATTTATATTCTATACCTTCCAAAATTTTTCCCTCCTACAAATTTTAATTTTTACTACTCTTTATCAATTCTACAAACTGGAATTTTATAGTGTCAACTCAGTTATGATTTACCAAAAACATCGTTCCATGCCTTTTCTTCCGCTTCTCTCTTTACTGCTTCTGAAAGTTGATCTTTCGTTATACAATACCCGTTTTCTTGTTGCTTAACTATTTCTTCTAATTCCGCTAATGCAAGTCTATTAGCATCTTGTATAAAGCTATCTCCATTGTACTTAACCTTCTTTAGTATTCTTACTTCAATGATATAACCTTTAGTAAGAAAATCTTCCATTCGTTTCTGCACATCTGTATTCTTTACGCCTCTTAAGTAATCATATATATGTCCCGTAAACATTCTACTAAAAATATTAATAGACTTACCCACATAAAAAGGAATTTGTTCATTATCTTTTATTGCAAAAAAACCGTAAACCCCTCTAATATGACTATCAAGATTTATTTCCTCTTGCACAAATATATTATTTGACTTTGCATTTTCAATCCTTTTTAAAAATTCATTTTCTTCTCTTTTTGTCATTATCTATTTCACCACCAAATTCTAATTTACAGAGATATTATACCATTATAGGGATTGTTTTAATAGCATATCTAAATCCTATAAAAACATTTCCTTAAATAAAAAAGTGATGAAGAAAAACACTTCATCATTTAAAAACTGAATATATACAAACACAATTAGTTCACATTATAATTAAGTGGGCTGATTTTTTATGATATCTGATAATCTTGCTAAGCCACTTTCTAAAGTTGCTTCAAAATCATTTTCTAAAATGTATCATCCCAAAAAAATTACCATTCAAAAAGTATTTCTTGATCACTGGGATAGCTTTTTACGTGACCCTGAAGTTATTCGCAGAGGCTTACGCCCTATTGTTATTCAGGAAGTCTAAAAGATGATATCTTGTGGTACG
>NZ_JBEQZJ010000091.1:0-2710 GCF_045223415.1 Hoskinsella mucinilytica
AGAAAAAAAAACTGATGCTATTTTTTAGCATCAGTTTTTACTCTTTTATTTGATAGGACTTCACTAACAGCAAGTTTAGAAATGGTAAATTCTACACCTTTTGATACCTCTACTGTTAAATATTCTTCTCCTACTTTATTGATTTTTCCTTTGATTCCTCCGGAAAACAGTACTTCTTTACCCGGTTTCATGCTATCCAAGCGTTCGATCATTGCCAATCTGCTTTTCTTCATTGCTCTTGCACTATAGATGTAATAGAAGATCAAGAATAGGATGATCAAAGTAGCAACCGTCATACTGCACCAGAAAATTGTGTTCCAATCGAAGCTCATAGGCTATCCTTAAATTCCGTCTTCAGGGATTTCTTGTTCTACAGCTTTGAATTCATAACGAACAATCTGATCTTTCCCTGTATTGATTGCTGATTCAGCAAGTGCGAATACATCTAAATCAGTCATAAATTTACGTGTCATAGATACTTCTACTAACATAGGTAAATTAGACCCACCGATAACAGCAACATTTCCTCTTGGGAATCCGACTTCAACAGCTGTCTTAAAAGGAGAACCACCAGCTAAATCAGAAAGAACCAAAATACCTTCACAATCTTTTAATTCATCCATTGCTTTTGTTAATTCTCTTTCCAAATCTTCTACTGAATATTCAGGAAGGAAGTCAACATACTTATAGTTTTCTTGTTCTCCGGCAATCAAATTGACTGAACTTGTTAAACCTGAACCAAAATTTCCGTGTCCTGTAACTAATAATCCGATCATTATAATTTCCTCACTTTCCTTTTATTATGCTTTTGTATAAGGGTGAATGATAACACCTTTTACAACTCGGTTAACTTCTCCACTTGGACATGGGTTATCCGGAGTTATATCATATGACAATGATTTGAATAATGCAAGTATCTGAGCTGCAATAATGTAGTCAAATCCTAAGAACATATTGTCATGTTCTTCTTTCAAATCAAATGAGAATGCATAATCAACCAAACCTGCGATTTCTTCATCCATCTTATTCATAACTGCAACGATTTTATTTCCTTTACGCTGTGCACTCATTTCTTTGATCAAATCAGTTTCATATTCACGTGTATAAGCATTATCACTTACATAAACGACTGTCAAAGTTTCATCATTGATGATAGATTTAGGTCCATGACGGAATCCCATTGGTGTATCAAACATAGTTGCAACCTTACCTGCAGTAAGCTCTAGCATTTTTAACTGACTTTCTTGTGCAATACCTTTTAAAGCATTTGCGCCAAGGTATACGATACGGTTGAAATCATATTCTTTTACCACATTTGCAAAGAATTCAAATTTATTTGCCAATGCATTTTCAGCAGCAACGATTACATCCTCAAGTTCTTTCTTTGCTTCTTCTAATGTATCCAAACGGAAGCAAAGCAATGTTGCAAGCATCATATTTGAGAAGCTAGAAGTCATTGCGAAGCTTTGATCATGTGTTTCAGGTGTAAGATTGATAGCATAAGCATTATCACGTTTTTCAGCAGCTTTGCTTAATGCACCTTCACAATTACAAGTTACGAATAAATGGTACACATTTTCGCCACATACTTCATCAGCTACATCAACTGCGGCAACACTTTCAGGTGAATTACCACTACGTCCGAAGCTTACCAATAATGTTGGTTTGTTTTGAGATAAATAGTTTTCTGGAGTAGCAACAATATCTGTTGTTCCATAAGATTTTGTTTTATAGTTTGTCAACTTATTCAAATATGAATATAATGCATTTCCTACAAATTCACTTGTTCCTGCTCCTGTTAAAATGATGTCGTAATCTTCATGCTTTGTTACATTCTCAATGAATGCCTTCAATTCGTCTTTACTGTCTTCAACCTGTTTGATTGTCTTCTTCCATGTAGAAGGCTGTTGGTTGATCTCAGTAGATGTGAAGATACCTTTCAAACTTTCCCATTCTGTCTTGTCTTTTCCAAAAATCATGTTCATCGCTCCTTTTCTTTTTGAAATCCTTTTCATTACGACTTCATTATAAAACAATGTTTGTAAAAAAACAACGTACGAAATTAATGTCTGTTAATTTGTGCAAATTTATTATTAATTTATAGACGGGTTTTGCTAGACGGATGAAGTGTTTCCATTTATAATGTAAACTAGAGGTGAAAATAATGGCGAGAAAAGGTAATAAATATCAAAAAAATGAAAAATTAAAAATAGGCGGTATCCATATTTATATAGATTCTCATGGTCGTGCTGTTTATTATGATGTATTAACAAAGATCGGATATGTATTGGATGATTATGAAACAGCTTATCGTCCATACTCCATGCGATTTGTAATCGGTATCTTCGCAGCTGTATTGATCTATATGTTCGAAGCACCATTATGGTTAAGTATCTTGGTTGGTGTCCTTGCTTATGGATTTATGGAAGTTAAGTTTCGTTTTTTCCTAAAAAAGGTTCCTCAACTGTTGGACTTTAAACCTGAAAAGCGTGCCGGTATGATCGATACTGCCGCAAATGATGAAACGAAAAAAATCATTCTTAAATTTATTCTTTATACGGCTTTGGCTGTATTGATCATCTTCAATGCCTATGATCAAAAATATGAGGGACTCATTTTAGGGGCAAACTGGCTGATTGCTTTGTTTGGTTTATATTTTGCTATCATACAAATCCTAGCTTTTTTCAAAAAGAGCAAAGCTTAAATATTA
>NZ_JBEQZJ010000092.1:0-2425 GCF_045223415.1 Hoskinsella mucinilytica
TCGTATATGCATCCAGCTTTGCGATGTTTGCGGCAGGAAGAGCTTATGAACAAATCAGAAACAGCATTGCGTATCCCAATCTTAATGTAAAAATATGCGCAACACATGCAGGCATTACTGTAGGAGAAGATGGCGCAAGTCATCAAGCAATTGAAGATCTGGCATTGATGAGAGCCATACCGAATATGAAAGTGTTTAGTCCATGCGACGCATCCCAAAGTGAAGCCATAGTAAAAGCAGTAGCAGAGCTAGATGGACCATGTTATATACGATTGGGACGAGGCGATGTAGAAGATGTATACAAAAAAGAAACAGCCTTTACCTTTGGAAAAGGGAATGTATTGAGAAAAGGAAAACGTATTGCGATCATTGCGACGGGAATGATGGTACAAGAAGCACTGAATGCTTATGAAACATTGAAACAAGAAGGAATAGAGATTACCATCATCGACATGCCAACCATCAAACCAATCGATAAGGAATTGATCGAGGAAACAGCAAAAGCGCATGAAATGATCATAAGCTGTGAGGAACATAGTGTAATTGGTGGATTAGGCAGTGCAATTTCAGAGGTACTGGTACAGACTCAACCAGTGAGAATGATCATGATGGGAATGCAAGATCGTTTTGGAGAAAGTGGAACGCCACAAGCACTTCTTGAAAAATATGAACTAAATGCACAAGCAATCATCCATAAAGTAAAAGCGTTATGGAAAAGCTAACTAACATCAAGTTGATCGTTGCAGACTTAGATGGAACCCTTTTAAATGAAAACAAACAAATAGATCAAAATATGCCCTCTCTTTTACCAGCCATGAGAGAGCAGGGCATAGCCTTTACATTTGGATCCGGTCGTAATATGCATATCATGCAAGACTTTGTATCCCAATTACAGATCGATGTTCCCTATATTACGAATAATGGGGCAAACATGTTTGAAGGAAGAAGATGTATCTATGAATGTAGCATATCTTCTTCTGATCTGTTGTTGTCTTTGACCATGTTGAAGCAAGCAAATATTCCATTTCTCGCCTATTCGAACTTTGCTGTATATCCACAAGGATCTCATCCGGGGCTGTTACATTTTATGGAGCGATTAAAAGGCAAAAGTGAAATTGTAGAAACAAACACGATACATGAAATTATCGAGCACTCCATTTTTAAGGTTGTTATCATTCATGAAGATGAAGAAAAGATGGCACGCATGATGAAAGAAATGAATGATCAATGTAAAGAAGCTCATTGTGTTCGATCAGAAGGAGATATCTATACACTTACCCATATAGATGCATCCAAAGGAAACACTTTACAAAAGCTCATGAAGTATTTACAAATATCCTCAAAAGAGGTCTTGGTATTTGGTGATAATTATAATGATGTTAGTATGTTTGATGTTGCAGCCTATAGTGTTGCGATGAAAAATGCCACAAAAGAAATTCAAAATCAGGCAACTTATGTGACAAAAACCAATGAAGAACAAGGCGTATCATGGTTTATCAAGCACTATGTATTATAAAGGTTGTAAGCTATTTGAAGCAGTTCTTACAACCTCTTAATTTATATTTATATATCCGCTTTTTTCATAAATATCATAAAGTTAGATAGCAAGATCTAAATTACGTGGTAAAATAAAGAACAAGAAGGTGAAAAAATGGATAAAGAAAGATTAGATCAACAAATTGCATTTTGTAAAGAAATCGATAAAGAGAAATTTATAGGAAGACAAACATATCTTACCGGAGCAACCAGAAAAGAAAATGATGCAGAACATGCTTGGCATATGGCAATTATGACGTTGCTTTTAAGTGAATATGCGAATGAAAAAATTGATGTTTTAAAAACGATCAGTATGTTATTGATTCATGATTTGGTTGAAATAGATGCCGGTGATACTTATGCTTATGATGAGAAAGCTAAGCTGTCACAAAGAGAACGTGAATTAAAAGCGGCAGATCGTATATTCTCAATGTTACCTAAGGATCAAGGAACGAAATTAAGAAGTCTTTGGGATGAATTTGAAGAGGGAACAAGTCCTGAGGCAGAGTTTGCGCACACCATGGATAATATACAACCTACCATGTTGAATGCCGCTACAAATGGGCAAGCGTGGAAAGAAAGAGGTGTACATCTAAGTCAGATATTAAAGCGAAACAGCAATACCGCAGCTGGTTCTCAAACACTTTGGGATTATGCTTACCAAAACTTTATTCAACCGAATGTTGAAAAAGGCAATATATTAGATGATACAAAAGATTAAACGATCAGTCGGTATCCCATATGGATGCCTTTTTTTTATGTAATTTTAAGTTTTGATCGTAAACGATTTAGATCAAAATAAGCAATCTTTTTTCCAAGTGTTGTTGTTCCAGATCGGATGCCCCAAATATATAGATTAAGTTATATTTATCAAATTTTTAAAAAAATT
>NZ_JBEQZJ010000093.1:0-1847 GCF_045223415.1 Hoskinsella mucinilytica
TATTGCACAATTCACTATATTGTATATTTGCTACTTTTTGAGATTTTTTAATTCGAATGTGAAAACAAATACCATTATTGTATCGTGGAATCATACGATTGGTAATGTTATTTTGGCTTCTGAAATGATGATGAAAAAACTTGTTCTTCTTTGTGAAGATGACTTTGTTGATCTTAATAAAAATATCATTCAAAAAATTTTTACGAATCATTTTTCTGAATTGTTGGAAGACCCTGAAATCATTCAAAAACCTCTTCGTCCTTGCGTTTATTCTAATGTTGAGCGTATGGTCAAGTGCAGAGCGTCTGATGCCGGCTTTTCTCTTTTTGAATGTCCTCATTGCCATGACTTTAAAATCGTTCCTCATTCCTGTAAATCTAAATTTTGCACTTTGCGCACCTTTGGTGTAATTCTTGTGGTGTTAAATATGCTTCTCAACGTGCTGATACCATTAAATCTATCGTTCTAGATTTTCCTCATCGGCATGTCGTTCTTACTATTGCCGATAAGCTTCGCCAATTTTTTCAATATGACAGAAACCTACTGAATCTTTTATTTTCTGCCGCTACTGATACACTTTATAAAATTTTTGACTCCTTCGGTAAAAAAGATGATCATTTCAAAGCTGCTTTTATCATTACCCTACACACCTTTGGTCGTGATTTAAAATGGAATCCTCACGTGCACATCCTTCTTGCTGACGGTTATATTGATGAAGCTAATGTTTTTCATCGCCTAAAATTTATTTCATACACTGCTTTGCGTAAACGATGGATGACTACTCTTTTATATGCTTTGAGAGATCATATTGACGACAAATATAAATACTTGCTTAAAAGAATCACAAATATCCTTTATAAAAAATACGATAATGGTTTTTACGTTTATGCTCCTCCTACAAAATACAAAAATGTTGATGATGCTGTTGATTATGTTGTAAGATATGTCGGTAGACCTGTTATGGCTCAATCACGTATTACAGATTATGATCCTGTAAACAAGAATGTTTCCTATTGGTATGAACGTCATGATGATGGTGTAAGAGTTGATGTCTGTGAATCTGTTATTGATTTTATGAAGAAACTCATTCTTCATATTTCTGATAATCAGTTTAAAATGATTCGCTACTATGGTATTTATGCTTCTGTGAAAAGAAAAACCAGATCTCTTGTGAAGGTTATGACACAAAGGCTTTTTCGTGCTCCACTTTTCAAGAAAAACTAGAGAGATCTTCTCATACATACATTTCATCGTGATCCTTTACTTTGTCATTGTGGCCATTACATGGAGTTTTTGGAATGCTACGTTCCGTAGTTGAGGAGAGAGAACGATGTTAATGGAAACTGAATACCTTAAGATGAAGTGTAAAAAATGTGGATATGAAGAGTGGGCTGAAGCTGACATTGCCAATGAACTAGCTACCTACAATGGCAAGACTAAAAAATACGAAATACTACTTGGATGTCCAAAATGTAATGGAGTTATGATTTGGTATAATAAAGAGAGAAAATTTGAACAATGGGAATCTGGTTTTGATATTGATGATTTACCTTTTTGACCAGTTATTTTCATAATGTCTTTCAAAATCAAGATGTTATTTCAGGGAAACATTTTGATTTTTTCTTTTGTTTTCCTTTTAGAAGAACTTTCCTAGTAAATAAAAAATATTGTCATATCATCCTATTTATTCTATATTCACCTTATTTTTAGACATTTAAGTGATTCAAGATAGCGATGTTATGTTATCCACCAATTTGATCAACTGCCATTTTTAACTCTTCGATAGAATCATAATGAAACATCAAATCTGTCACAGAAGCTAACTGGTTCTCATTTAAACTTTCTAT
>NZ_JBEQZJ010000094.1:0-1842 GCF_045223415.1 Hoskinsella mucinilytica
CCACCTAGCTGTATACCATGTCTGGCACACAAAAAAAACACATCATCTAGATGTGTCATACTCATGAATGGATTCTATCTTCTTGGGATACATTGATATCCTTCTTCTCTCCGATATACCAGATACAACCTTCGATCATTGAATCAATGATCATCACACTACCTACCAAGCGAAGATTATTCCCCTGACTTGTCCAAGTATAAATGATCATAATGGTCGCAAATGCAATGGTCACAATGGATAAATTCAAGAAATATCGCCAGAAGGGATTTTCTTGTTTACATATATAAAACACCATCAACAATTCTTTAAAGCCATGAATCAAGGTCACAAACGATATGATCAAAGGCATCCATAACTCCGCTTCATGTATGGTCTTGATTTCCAATACACCGAAGATACAAGTAAAGAAACCAAAGATCAGCATCATAAAGCTATATAAATATCGCTTTCGCTCTAGTATGAAAAACATCAATTGGGGAAACCCCTGAATCAACAAAACAATACCTAACATTGAACAATACACATTGCCTTTCGCATGATTGGTAATGAACAATACCGATCCCATCAACAACCATAAAGTCATTTGTATAATGGTGTTGATACGGTTTTTACGAAACACATCCATTTCTCTTACCTCTTTTTCCTTTTGTAAAGCTTGTTACTATGATACGATATTGTTTCCAAAAAGTCTATTCTATTTTTTTGATTGATACAAAACAATTTTGTTTTTACCGGCATTTTTCGCTTCATACATTGCTTGATCGGCTTTTTCCACAAGGGCTGTTCCATTATCAGCATCATCACAAAATTCCACCAAACCTGCACTAAAGGTGATTTTGGCATCTCCGATGTCATGGAAGATCAATTCAGAAAATTTTAACCGCATTTCTTCTAAGATCGCATAAGCTTCTTTGATTTCTATCCCAATAAAAACGATACAGAATTCTTCTCCACCATAACGAGCAAGAATCATCTCATCTGTTTGATAGGTTTTCATCAATTCGCTCAAACGAACCAAGACTTGATCTCCTTTAACATGACCGAAGGTATCATTGACCTTCTTAAAATTATCGATATCTAAGATTGCCAATGCCAATGGTTTATATTCCTTCAAACAATCCTTGATGTTATCATTCAATATATCATATAAAGTATTATGATTATAAAGTTTCGTCAACGAATCTTTTTTCATTTCTTCGATCATTTCTTGTTGTCGATGATTGAATTGAATCAGTTTTTCTCTATTTTTTAACTCATAATCGATCACACTTCTAGCGACCAAATAACCGGCCCACATCAAAAGCATACCGGAGATATAATCCAAATACACAAGATAATTTCTATTTTGTGTATAATAGATACCATTGATCATAGCGATCACATAGGAAACAAGCGACATGATAAAAGTACATCGTGTCATTTTTTTATCCCCAAAGATGGCACTGAGAAAGACCGGTAAGATACACCCCAAAGTAATCAGATGCAAAGCATTATGAACAAGTGCAGTCGTAAGACAAATGATATTGAAAGAAATGACCAACACCAGATTTTTGATATGATCTTTCAGTTTTGTTTTATATTCCACATAATGAAAGATCCCGACACATTCCATATTGATAAGCGTTGGTAACACGACATAAGTAAGACTATAGGATAAAGGAGAATCACTTTGATCGATCAATTGATTCTGTACAAAGATCACAGCAACGATACATTCAATGAGAAAGATAAGAAAAATCATGAGCCATGCGGATTTTTCCACAGTTCTACGAAACTGTTGGTACAACTCTTTGTTTTCCATAGCATGATCACCACCTTCTACACTCTTCCATTATCTTT
>NZ_JBEQZJ010000095.1:0-1730 GCF_045223415.1 Hoskinsella mucinilytica
CAAAAAAATTAGATAATATAAATCAAGTATTATTTTGAAATTTTTGATTTTTCTTAATAACTTCAAATTTTGTATGACAAAAAGATCGAGTTCTCTCGATTTTTTTGATATATAGTCTTATAATGATTATGGTTAGTTTAGATAGAAACAACCACTTTTGCACATCCCATAAATTATTCGTAGTAGTTTCTGGGTACATGCGACACGAGCAGCTTTCGGTTTTAGTGGGACGGATTGCTGCTTTTTCTTTTGATAGAATTGTTGTATTGGATCTTTTTCTTTTTTTAATCGAAGATTGCATGTCACTGCTAAATAGAGTAAACATCGAAGTCTTTTGTTACCTTTCTTTGAAATCGATAAATGGAGGCCATCCATATCTCCAGATTGATTGATATGTGGATCAATTCCTGCATAAGAGATGAGCTGCTTTACTCTATCGAAGCGATTGACATCTCCAATCTCAGCTAAAATACGGCAAGCTAAGTTTGGACCTATACCATCAATACTTAGAATTAGAAAATAATTAGGTGATTGTTCAGCTAATTGAATCATTTCCTCTAATTGCTTATCACATGAGGTGATGCATGCTTCCAATTCACGAATGATTCGTAACAGTTCATATACTTCTATATCTTCTTTATCGCATCCTGGATAAGTCTTGTTGGCATAATCTATCACTTTACTTGCCCATATTAGACAAGCCTTATTGTGATGGTTTGTATGCTTTTCTAGGTATTTGGCTATTGTTTCAGGTTTCTTGTTTTTAATCGTATCAGGGTGAGGGTATTTCTTCAGAATAGCTAATGCAATATCACAGTATGGATTTTTGAATAATTGATTATATCCTGGAAATACGATACTTAATAGGTTTTGAAATGTAACTTTATATTTTCTTAAATGATCCAACTGATCTTCGTAGTTTCGATTCATGACTCGCAAATTGTGATGGATTGTTTCTTCCTCTACATATTCATGAAGCTGTTTATCGTAGTAAACAGCAGCGATACTATTGGGATCATTCTTATCTGTTTTTTTACTATGTAAATCTGTTTTCCTCATCTTTGCAGCTTGAAGTGGATTTACCATATAATGTTTTACTTTATGTTGATTCAAAAATCGAATCAAAGGTTTTGTATAGACACCCGTAGCTTCATAAACAACACATACATCTTCCTTTGTCTTTTCTTTTAATCTTCCAATACAATCCAATAAATAATGAAATCCGTCCATATTATGATTGATTTTATGTACCTTACCAAACGCTTTGTTTTTATCAATAAAGCATTTGAAATGACTACATCCATTTGATACATCGACACTAATAATTGGTCCTTCCATCTGTTGTTCTCCTTCCATAAAATATGAAGAATCTTTCCCATCTTTATTTGACTTATTTTCGTGTTAGATACAGGTTAGTTCTATTCTTGAATTGATAGAATCCTATTTAGATATAAACTAGTTTTCAAATAAAGAGGAAAGCAGAATGCTTTTTTTGACGAAATCAGAGTTTCAAAAGAGCCCACATTCTTGCTTTCTTCATAAGTTCTTAGATGCATGTATGCCTACAAACAAAAAGAACTAGGAATATTATATCCTAGCTCATAAATAAACAAAGATGATGATTATGATAATTATGTTATGACTAACTCATACATCATAATATACATTTTATACTTTCTTTATATTTCTTATAAGTAGGATACTTTTCTTCCTACTTTTATAATACGAAA
>NZ_JBEQZJ010000096.1:0-1722 GCF_045223415.1 Hoskinsella mucinilytica
TAGTAAAGTGAAAAAGTAAATTCCACAATGACGCAAAAAAGTTGAAATTACATTTACAGTCGATTCCACTTAACTTAATGTAGAATTTACTCTTACAGTTTTGTATGATCTAAGGGTGCTTTTATTGCGGTTTTGTTCTTTAAAGGAGGAACATTTTATGAATACCAAAGGATCAAAACATTTAGACCTGCAATATCGCAATTTCATCGAACAAGGCTTAAACAACAATTGCACTAAGACCGCGATTGCTGAACTTGTTGGCATGGATAAATCTTCCATTTGTAAAGAAATCAAAAAGCATTCATTTGATGTTAAGTTCTCTCGTCAAGGTGTTTCTGCCGTTGGCACTTATGATTGTCAAAATATCGCTGCTTGTGGTTTCAACGCTTTTTGTAAAAATGAATGCCCCAAACGCATTCCCATTCCCTGTAAGATTCGTGATAAGACAAAGGGTGTCTGTAATGGCTGTAAAGATAAAAGTACTTGTAAGCTCACAAAACGCTATTATTCTGCCCAGCGGGCACAAGATGAATACAGTTATTCTCTTGTCGATTCTAGAGAAGGCATCAATTTGACGTTTTCTGAACTCAATGAGATCGCATCTAAAATCGTAGAACCTATTAAAAACGGGCAATCTGTCTATGCTGTTCTTCAAAACCATCCTGAAATTACTTATTGTGAAAAGACTATCTATAACTGGATTGAAATTGGTGCCTTTCAATCTTTTGGTTTAACCAATATCGATTTACGTTCTAAAGTTGGAAGGAAGATGAAGAAAAAAGACCAGATCAAATATAAAAAACGTGAAGATAAGGCTTATCTCAAAGGAAGAACTTATGATTGTTTTGAAAAGTTTATGAAAAATCACCCCTCTTCTTCTGTCGTTGAAATGGATACCGTTTATAACGATGTGTCAAACGGTCCTTTCATGCAGACGTTTATGTTCGTATCTTATGGCATTATGGTCGCTGTTTACCATAAGACCAAGACTGCAGAAACGATGGTCAATGGACTACGCTATTTAAAAGAACTTCTAGGTGGTGCATATTTCAAATCGATCTTTCAAGTCGTATTGACTGATCGTGGCAGTGAATTCTCTGATGCGCAGGGCTTTGAGGAACTTGCAGGAAATGTGTTTTATTGCGATCCTATGGCTTCCTGGCAAAAGCCTCACGTTGAGAATAATCATCGGCTGCTTCGCTTTATCTGTCCAAAAGAAAAAGATCTCACTCTGCTGGGATTACAGTCCCAGGCAGACCTTGATCTTATCTTCTCCCACATCAATTCCTATCCACGTGAAGAACGTCATGGGAAATCGCCGATTGATGAATTTGTCTTTTATCACCCTGAGGCAAATTCAATATTGGATTTACTTCATATCAGACGGATTGAGAATGACCTTATTATTCTCAATCCATCATTAATTAAGAAGTAATCAAGAAAATTACCGTAATAAGAGCACAACCATAACCCAAATATATAACCAGAGTAGTAGAATTTAGCCTTACAATTTTTTTAAGGCTACAAAAACTACTCCTTTTGTGCTTGTGGAAATAACTCTTACTTTGGTAAATTCAGTATAACATAGTTTGAAAAAGATTAAAACATCATATATTTAATTACTTTTTTCTGCTTAGTTATCATTGTTATGGAAATTGAAAGAGTTTATTCCACCTTTTAATTTTCAGTTCTTCATTGTGGAATTTACTTTTTCACTTTACC
>NZ_JBEQZJ010000097.1:0-1660 GCF_045223415.1 Hoskinsella mucinilytica
AAAAATTAGATAATAAAAATCAAGTATAAATTTCAGAAATTTTTACTTATTATTGTTAAGCCATTTAACCACGACAAAAAGAAATGGAGATATTCCATTTTTCTTGAAAATATGTATAATATAAATAAGCTATCTTTGAAAGATAGTGTTGTTCTTGCACATACCGTAAATGATTTTGACCAGTTTGGCGGTACATGCAACTTTGGCAGCTTTTGAATTTAGTGGGTTCAATTGCTGCCTTTTCTTTTGGTAAAACTGATTGATTGTATTTACTTTTTTTAACTTTATATTACATGTCACTGCCAAATATAATAGGCATCTCAATCGCTTGTTTCCTTTTTTTGAAATAGATAAGTGTTCACCATCTATCTTTCCTGATTGGTTAATGTTGGGATCTAAACCTACATAGGCTATCATTGCTTCTCGTGTCTTAAATCGCTTGATATCGCCTATTTCTGCTAGTATTCTTGATGCCAGATTAGGACCGATTCCATCAATACTTAGAATAAGATAATATTCATTCATTGTTTCTGCTATCTGAATGATTTCTTGTAAGGTTTTATCTGCATCGTTTCTAGTCATTTCGACTTTATCCAACAAATCCAGTAATATTTCAACTTCAATATCATCTTTATCACATCCAGGATATGTCTTATTTGCGAACTCAATGATTTTAACGGCATACCTCATGGAAACTGCTTTTTTATGACATGTATGTTTTTCAATGTATCTGGCAATCGTTTCTGGCTGCTTATTTTTTATCAAATCAGGGTGTGGATATTTTTTTAGAATGATCATCGCAAGTTCACTATAACCATCACTAAATAAATTAAGGAAGCCAGGAAAGCATATACTCAGACTGTTTTGAAAGGTCACTTTATATTTTCTTAGATGATTGATTTTGTCCTCATACAAGCGGTTTAACTGCTTCATACGATGGAATTTATCATCTTCAACCTCGTGCATCCGTATCTTTTTGCGATCATAGTAGACTTTAGAGATAGCGATTGGATCAAGTTTGTCTGTTTTTTTAGAATGAATACTTTCCTTTCTTTTTCTGGCGGATTCTAAAGGTGAAATGACATACTGCTCGATATTACTCTTTTCAAGAAATCGTTCTAGTGGATGTGTGTATACCCCTATAGCTTCGTAAACCACACAGACTTCATCACTAACTTTTTCAGAAAGCATTTTAATATCTGCTATTAAACGAGCGAATCCTTCAATATCATGATTGATTTTATGTACTCCTCCAACTTTCTTATTATTCTTTTCAAAAAGAATATAATGACTATTTCCACAGGATACATCAATACTAACGATAGGTCCTTCCATAAATTGTTCCTCCTCACTTAAATCATAGAGAAATCACTTCCGAATTCTTGTTTCATATAGTTTCGTTGTACATACTGACTGAATCATAAATGATCGTCGTTTTAGATATAAGCTTATTCATAAACAAGAATAGGAAGAATGACGGTTTTTTTTACTAACTCAATGGTTTATAAAGCTTCTACGTCATTTCTTCTCTATCGGCTTTATTCTCATTGTATGCCTACAAAAAGAGAAAGCCAGGAATCATTATACACCCTAGCTTTCTATCATGAATATTAATTTTATAGTTGATTCTCTTTCTTATGAAATTTATTCTTTCTACTTC
>NZ_JBEQZJ010000098.1:0-1598 GCF_045223415.1 Hoskinsella mucinilytica
ATTTAACATATTCAATTTTATAGTAAGCAGGTTGTTTTTCTTCCTGCTTTTATTATACGAAAAGCTTCTGAAAAGAAGCGATTATAATAATCTGAATTTATTTTTCCGATATTCCAAAATACCATCTTGTTTTAATTGGCTTAATACCGCAGATAAAGCACTACGTTCTACACAGAGATAATCAGCGAGCTCTTGACGATTCAAGGAAATCTCGATATGACTGGAATGAGTACGTAACGCCTGTTGATAAAGATACGTCATTACTTTTTCCCTTGTACTTCTTTGTGATAATATATCAATACGTTTTGTTAGAAATTGGTTTTTATCAGATAAAATACGCATCAAATTTTGAATCAATATGGATTGTGAAGGCTTCATTGCACGTTCATGAAATAAGTATTGTACCGGAATCCATAAGATGATACAATCCTGACCTGCAATGATATCTACTTGTAATGGCGCATGGTTTAACGCAAAGGATTCTGCGAATAAACCATAGGGAGTGATATCAGCGTAAATCGTGTTATTTCCCAGGTAATCCTGTTTGATGATTTGAACACAACCCTCGCATACGATACCGAATGCAGGAACAAGATCTTGATGACGATATAACATAGTGCCTTTGCTGTATTGCTTTTCATAAGCATGTATGGCTTTTAGGATAATGGCAATTTCATCTTCTTTGATTTGTGTAAACAAAGGACATTGTATCAATCCGGTTGTATTCATAAAAACCTCCGATCATTCTCTTGAATATGGTATCACAGATTGTGAAGAAAGGGAAATCATTTGTTGGAATAACAACATACAGATAAAAGAAACTAAGTTATACTTATGCTTGTTAGGAGATGTGATGATGAAACGAAAGATAGTGAACATAGATGAGAATATATGCAATGGGTGTGGATTATGTATTGATGCTTGTCATGAAGGTGCAATTGCTTTGGTAAATGGGAAAGCAAAATTAATGCGTGAAGATTATTGTGATGGTTTGGGAGATTGTTTACCTGTTTGTCCTGTGAATGCGATTCATTTTGAGCTAAGAGAAGCTCTTGACTATGATCAAAAACTAACGATGAATGCACAAAAAGCAAAGGTGAATGCTTTTATTAAAGAACCATGGATGGGGACATTATCGCAATGGCCTGTGCAAATACCATTAGTACCTGTCAATGCGCCATTTTTTCAAAATGCGCGTCTTTTGATTGCGGCAGATTGTTGCGCTTATGCTGATAGGGATTTTCACTATGATGTTATGAAAGATAAGATAACATTAATAGGTTGTCCCAAGTTAGATGCTGTAGATCATACGGATAAATTAACTGAAATCATTCTACAAAATGATATCAAAAGTATAACTGTAGCTAGAATGGAAGTTCCATGTTGTGGTGGTTTGGTAAATGCAACAAAAATGGCATTACAAAGAAGCGGAAAGTCCATTCCATTTAATATTGTAACCATTACAACTCAAGGAGAAGTAAAACATGATGAAAAGATATCAGGCTAAAAAAATCTTAAAATACATATACTAGTTTGTAAAGAAGGATGATTCCTCAATATAGAAAGCTGAAATATACTACGAGGTTTAGGCTTTTGTT
>NZ_JBEQZJ010000099.1:0-1593 GCF_045223415.1 Hoskinsella mucinilytica
ATACCTTTTCCTTTCCATCAATCTATCTATTAAACCGAGATTGATAACAGTTAAGTTTACTTGTAATATATTGAATATGTGAATGTGGATTTGTATCTTTCCTTGTGGCTTTGACTACTTTTGATAGGATCTCACCACTCCTTATTCCTAAACAGTGATTAGTTAGATGAGTCTTACCCTTTGGGTACTTAGTGAATTCGTATATTGCACCAGGTTCTGTGGTTTAAGTGTTGTGGTTTACACTTCACATCGTTATGAAAGGACGTGTTTTCATGATTTTAGTCGGAATTGACATTGGCAAGAACAGTCATTACTTCTGTGTTATCAATAGAGAAGATGGTGAAGTACTTGTCGATCCAACAAGTTTTAAGAACGATCAGAAAGGCTTTGGCTTATTCATTCAAGCATTACAGCCTTATGACAAGACTTCTATTTTAATCGGTATAGAAGATACTGGTCATTATCACTTCGCTTTATTAAGATACTTATTAAGCAAAGAATTTAACGTTGCCCTTATCAACCCAGTAGCTACGGATATGACTCGTAAAATGCAAGGTGGCATCTCTAAAAACGATAAATTAGATACCTTGACCATTTGTGATGTGCTTTCCTCATCAAATCGTAAGAAATCTTATCGCATCACTAAGATTCATAAATTCGATTACTATGAACAGCGACAATTGACACGACATCATCACAATTTGAAAGAAGAACTCAATGTCTATACAAATCGTTTACAGAAATGTATTGACCTTGTTTTCCCTGAGTTTAACAGCTTGTTCAAATCCAAATATGGCATTGTCTATATGACGCTTCTAAAGACCTTTGGAAGTGCCGATAAGATTGCTCATGCCGATATCAGAAGTATTCGTAAATGCTTTGAGATTCAAGGCAGAGGCAATCGTATATCACTAAGCGCTGAACAGCTCAAAGCTGCTGCGAAAGAGTCTGTTGGTATTGCGTCTTCGGCAGATGAAATTCAGATCAGGCATCTAATTGGTCAGATTGAACTGATCCATGCTCAACTGGATGAAATAGACAAAAAAATAGAAGAGTTCTCTGTCGAAGTCAACTCTCCTATCCTGTCCATACCAGGAATTTCTCATTTCTCTGGTACTTCTATTTTAGCCGAAATAGGAGATATTGGCAACTACCCAAAAGCATCAAAATTAGCAAAACTTGCAGGTGTTGCGCCTTATGAGCATGAATCGAGTCAATACAGGGCAGAACAAACCGCTATTACCAAGAAAGGCTCCAAATATCTAAGGAAGACGCTATATCAGATTATTGTGCCTATCATTCAACACAATGAGGTCTTTAAGCGGTACTATCAGTTAAAACGTAGACAAGGAAAGAGTCATCGCTGTGCACAAGGTCACTGTGTTAGAAAATTGTTGAGAGTGATTTATCACTTACTAACAACAAATCAACAATTTGACCCAGCGCTTTTGAGATAACCTTGCTTTATTTCGTAACTATTTTAAATAGAACCTCAAGCAGGTTGTTTTCGTCATGCACTTGCTATACATATAAACATTCACATTTCAAAGATCAATTACTTTCTAACTATAAAATCTGTGTTTTTAATATTTT
>NZ_JBEQZJ010000100.1:0-1521 GCF_045223415.1 Hoskinsella mucinilytica
CTTTACTTCTGCTTTTTTGCCTTTTTTATCTGTTCTCTTTAGAAATCGGCGAACATCGTTAGGCCCTTTCTTTATCTCTTCTGGATCTTTCAAACTTAAAAGTTTCTTTGCTCGCTCAATCTGCCTATTTCTAATTGTTCTCTGATATTCCATCATTTTTCTAGAAAACGTGATGATCAGATGCTGTTTCAGTGTAGCCTTTGATTTTACTTTAGCTATTTTCCCATTTTTATATACTTTTTCTTCATAAAGTCCCAGATCGACAATCTTATCTGCTTTAATGATCTTATAAGCATGATCATTATATAGATCAACGTTATCCTTGTTATGTCGATCGAAGGATTTCATATGTTCAATTGTTATAGGACGGTCATTTGACAGAAGTTTATAGTCACAGTCATTAAATACGGATTGTTTTAATGTATCAGAAAGTTTTTTGATTGACTGCGTGACAATAAATGCACGTCCACCCATAGAATTAAATTTACGGATATTATAGGAGCCAAGGCCACTATCAGCACAATAAATGAATTTTTTGCCATCCAGCATCTTGATTACTTCTTTTTCTAAAGGAATGGCGGTCAGTTGCTCACTGGTATTACCAGGATGCAGACACATGGAAACGGGTATACCTCTACTATCCATAATCAATCCCATTTCAACGATTGGGTTTGGTCTATGTTCTTTACAGACCCCAAACTGTCGAATGCCCTTGATAAGCTCACCAGTGACATCATCTATAATATCATCATCGTATGATTCACTTTCAAAATAATAGTTCGTACAATCATAATACAGGACAGAAGTATCTCTCTTGACAACAGAACTACTGTAATGGAAGAGATGTTCAATGTATTCATTTCCGTGAGCATTCAAGACATCCATGAAACGGATGATATGATGATAAGGAATGTTGGGCTTTTCGTAATATGTTCCCAGCTTATCGAAGGTTCCATACTTAGAATCAGGATCAAGGATGCGGGCATAAGTCAGAAAGCGGTTGATTTCATCACAGTCGAAGGTGAGCTTGGAATCAGCGACGATAGAAGAGAAAAACTGAGATAGATGAAGTTTTTGATAGATAGATTGGATATAAAAATAACCAATATTAAGCAGATCAGATTTAGAAATTTCCTCGTTTTTAGGAGTTAGTTTTTCATTGAAATTGAACGTGACGTTTAAATCGACTTTGCCAGTTCTAGAGGTCTCGTTCATTTTACGGATTTCTTCTTTTACATAAGCAAGAGGATCATCCGTAATAAGAAGCAGCTGAGAATGTTTGCCAAATTTTTTAACATTGCGAGTAGTAGTTTTATTACCGTTCCTAAACCCTTGCTGAGCATAGTAGGTAGGATCACTTAAACGTTTGTCATAATAAAGTTTCAAGGAAATCACCTTCTTCATAAGAATTATACCACAAAAATACAACACATACAACATATAAAAAGAACAAATTGACAAAAAAAAGCCGATATCTAAACGGCATTTGCATGTTTTTGGTTTTTAAAGTGTCAAACTCCC
>NZ_JBEQZJ010000101.1:0-1438 GCF_045223415.1 Hoskinsella mucinilytica
TTCGCTAACATCATAGATGAAAAAAGCATTGAAGTATATGATGAATCTAAAAACATCTTTAATCCTATCAGCGTGAATGACTATAAGACCTTTGCCACCCAACAAAAGGATCTGGTAGAGGAAGAGGCAATTGAAAATGGATTCTTAAGTGAAGCGGCTACCAAAGCACAATCCGCCATTCGTAAGTTTTTACAGATGGTGCCGGAAGTCAAGGATCAATACACGATTGAAGTCGTATTTCAGGAAAGTGAATAATTTACGGGCAAGTTCCATGCATTATCTGTATACTCATGCTATGATTAAATAAGTTTAAGGAGTGATAATGGTTATGAAAAAAATTTTCGTTTATGGGACACTTCGCACAGATATGTATCATTATAAACAATATCTGAAAGAAAAAATTATTCAAAGCGAATTGGCTTATGTCAAGGGCAGTCTTCATGAAATCAAAGGTGTGATATATCCGGCATTGATTGAAGGAAATGACATGATTGCAGGGGAAATCATGGAGATCGATGATGATCATATCTTTGAAATATTAGATGAATTAGAAGGCTATCATGGTAGTAGTGATCCTCGCAATGAGTATGAAAAGGTTACAATGAACATCTATGATGATCAAGGTGAGATCGTGGATCGGCTTCCTGTTTATGTGTATAATACAGCGAATGCGACCTACCAACAAAAACTTTCCATGAAAATATTAGAAAATGATTATGTTGCCTATATGGCGAAAAAAGGAAATTGTCGTATCAAATTATGAAACATGAGCCTGCATTCGCAGGCTTTATTATATGTAAAATAAAAGCCAATCTTAAGTTAGACTGACTTCACATTCGCTTACTTTATCTTGTTTGATAAAGATGGCTGTTACATTCATTTTACTTCTTAATATAGGAGATATGTTATTCCATTGTTTGCGATTTTCTTTACTGTCATTCATACATACCGAATATTTATCCGTAGCTTCATCTGCATGTTTTAATAACTGATAAACGATATCATCCAAGTCAAAGGGTCTTCTACCTCGAGGTAACGCTATCTTGATTTTCCATTTTCCATACGTTCCTTGTACATCGAATAGACCCTTTTCTTGTGTGTAGGTCAAAGGAATATCATCCAACCATTTTTCCAGAGTTAACTGAATCATGCTTTTTGTTTCTTCTTTCTTGATGACATGACTTCCCTTTTTTCTACCTCTACGCTTTGCTGCATGCAATGGTAGGCGATGATTTAAATCATAGGTATAATATCTTATCACAAGATCTGAACTGGCATTGCTTTTGGTGATGGGATCATTTACATATTCATCATCTTCCAACATCATTTTTCGCATTGCCATACAGCATGTTACTAAGGTCGGTGTCCCGGTATTGATCTGATGATGCAAATCTCCTGCTCGTAAGACAATTTCTTTTTTGTTTTGTGTACAGGCCTC
>NZ_JBEQZJ010000102.1:0-1422 GCF_045223415.1 Hoskinsella mucinilytica
GCATTATAAGCCATTACCAATGCATACAGGCTATAAGAAACTAGGATTTGATTTCACAGATTATCCAAATTCATATGGTCTTTTTGAGAATGAGATGACCTTACCACTACATACTTGTTTGAGTGATGAAGAAGTGGATCATATTATAGAAACCTTGATTGGAGTACTTGCATGTTAATAAAGAACTGGAATGATCTTCCGGAATTTATGAAAACAGAAGAAGTAAGACCATATTATGAAAGCTTAAAAAGCAAAACAGGACAACTGAGAATGAAGAGATGTTTTGATATTCTATGTTCTTTGATAATGATTGTTTTACTATCTCCGCTTTTTATCATCATAGCAATATGGATCAAATTAGATTCAGAAGGCACTGTATTCTATCGACAGGAAAGAATCACACAATACGGAAAAGTGTTCAAAATTTTTAAATTCAGAACAATGGTGTCAAATGCTGATCAAATAGGAACACTAGTAACGACCCAAAATGATTCAAGAATTACCAAAGTTGGAGAAATGATAAGAAAATATCGGATAGATGAGATACCACAATTATTTAATGTCTTTCTTGGAAATATGACATTTGTAGGAACACGACCAGAAGTAAAGAAATATGTAGATGAATATACGAAGGAAATGAATGGGACATTATTGCTACCAGCTGGAGTGACATCTATAGCAAGCATTGAATTTAAAGATGAAGATGAAATTATAGGAAAAGGTGTAAAAGAAAATAAAAGCATTGATGAGGTGTATATAGAAGAGGTATTGCCAAAGAAGATGGAATACAACCTGAAGGCTATCACTTCTTTTTCTTTTGTGAAAGAAATTAAAACGATGATTGATACCGTTTTGAAGGTGTAGGTGAGAAAATGGATATTATGTTGATAAAAGATAACTATTTTTTAAATGATATTGTTGAGATTCATTTAAATACATTTCAAAATTTTTTCCTGTCAGAGTTAGGGAAAGGGTTTCTGAAAACTTTATATACTGGATATATCGAAGATGAAGAATCAGGAATATTAATAGCAAAAGAAAATGATAAAGCAATAGGGTTTATAGCATTTTCTAATAATTATTCTGATTTTTTTAAAAACCTTATAAAAAACAAGTTACTTAGATTCGGATTTTTTTCATGTGTTGCTATTATTAAAAATCCCAAAATTATAAAAAAGTTATTAGGAGCATTTAACAAATCTAATGAAGTAAAAAAAGATAAAGCTTATGTTGAGCTAGCATCGATTGGAGTAAGCCCAGATTATAAAAATCAGGGTGTCGGTTCGCTTTTAATAAAAAAGTTAATCGAAATAACTGATTTCAAAAAATATGCATTTATTTCACTTGAAACAGATGCAATAAATAATGAAAATGTAAACAGATTTTATAAAAAGAATGGTTTTATATTATATAAAAAATATG
>NZ_JBEQZJ010000103.1:0-1124 GCF_045223415.1 Hoskinsella mucinilytica
ATTAGGTTGATATTTCTTTACATAATTACAGAAAGCTTTTAATGCGGTATGTTTACCGGCTTTCACTTCAATTGGGGTGATGCTACCATTATAATAGTGGAAAGTAACAGACCTCCTTTGTGTATATCGTCAATATCACTATAGCAGAGTTTGTTACTTTTTTATATCCCATAACTTTTTTTCTCCATCATAGGCTGAAATGATGTGGATTTTTTCACAGTCATGTGATATACTTTCCTAAAGAAACAGAGCGACAAATCGGAAGTTGAAGAGGAAATGGAATGGACGCAAGGGCATTTTGGAATGTTATTGGAAATTATAATGAGCAGACAAAGATAATTCAAATTGGCTTATTTATATTTGTGATTTCAGCGCTTATATTATCTTATACACATAAAGTAAACTGGGCGGCGAAATTTGCATTAGGAGTTGCAAATTTATTTATAGGCATCGTTTTTTTTGCATGGTATGGAACAGAGCCTATCCAAAAATATTTTGCCTTGCCACTGTATTTATTGTGTGGAGCTTTGTTTCTATTTGAAAGTTGGCAAAACCGAAATGATGTGATTAAGAAGCCTAATTTGTTACAAACACTATTATTGTTACTCTATTTGCTATATCCGTTTGTTTCCTTACTTTTAGGGAACTCTTTCCCACAAATGGTAACATATATCATGCCTTGTCCTATCGTCAGTTTAAGTATAATTGTTTATGCGTGCTACCAAAGGAAAAACAAATTGCTTCTTGCTCTGTTAACCGTTTGGGGATTAACAGGAATAAAATCAGTGATTTTTAGTGCCTATGAAGATATTATTCTTTTGATTTGCGGTTTATATGGCGTTGTTCTATTTGTGAATGGAATAAAGCAAACTCAAAAGAAATAATCAAATTTCATTTTGTCAAGCAAATAGCCACCAGCCCCACAACTGAATACATGAACCGAGAGCAGCTATTTTCAACCAAGAAAACGGCTGCTCTTTTTCCATTTAATATTGTAACCATTACAGCTCAAGGAGAAGTAAAACATGATGAAAAGATATCAGGCTAAAAAAATTTAAATTTATAAAGAAGGATTTTCCCCAATATAGAAAGCTGAAAGATACTACGAGGTTTAGACTTTTGTC
>NZ_JBEQZJ010000104.1:0-1047 GCF_045223415.1 Hoskinsella mucinilytica
TATAATGTACCCCTAAATGTGGACACAATAAGAAGAAGGGATCCTATAAGATGGACGAATAAAAAAGGGACAGATTCCTTAATTGTAGACACAGAAAAAAGGGTATTTTAATTTATTGACAACTTCCTAAGGTGTTAATATAGTTATGATACCAGAGGAGGAGTTATGAAAAAATATACTAAAAAACAGATTAAAGAATTAAAAGATAATCCATATACTTTTCAGGTTGATGAAAAAAGAATATTTTTTACTGCCGAGTTCAAGAAAGTATTCTGGCTTAAATATCAGGCTGGTATGAGTCCAAGAATGATTTTTAAAGATCTGGAATATAATCTTGAGTATTTTGGTCAAAAACAAATAGACAGCATTGTGCAAAGAATAAAAAAAGAGGGTATGGCGGGTGAATTTACAGAAGGATATACTCGTCAAAAAAGAGTGGCTATCAAACAGCCTGAAGCAGAAGCATCACCACAGACAATCAAACAAATTCAGAACGAATTACAATATCTAAGACAGGAAGTAGATTTTTTAAAAAAAGTATCCAAACAGAAAGAGGATCCTTAAAAATAATAGAAGATACAGGCTATAAATTTGAAATAATTCATGGAATGATAAGCAAAGAAGAAAATGTATTGACAGCCACAGAACTGTGTAAAATAGCTAAGGTGTCACGATCGGGATACTATCGATGGATTCAGGCAGAAGGAAAAAGAGAGGAACGAGAGCAGCAGGATCGTGAAGATTTTGAAATCATTTTAGAGGCATATCAGTATCGGGGATACAGTAAAGGAGCAAGAAGCATCTATATGCGACTGCTGCACCTGAAAGAGCCAGTCATAATGAATGTAAAGAAAATACGAAGATTAATGAAGAAATATAATCTGTACTGTCCAATACGGCAAGCTAATCCATATAGAAGAATGGCAAAGGCATTAAAAACGAATAATGTAGCAGATAATTTATTAAAGAGGGAGTTTAAGAAATATGGAGCAAGAAAAGTTCTTCTAACAGATATAACATATATACCATATAATGGGGAGAGATGTT
>NZ_JBEQZJ010000105.1:0-1030 GCF_045223415.1 Hoskinsella mucinilytica
AAAGAACTACATGAAACTCAGCATTGGAGTATCAACTGGATGTGCCAGGTATTAGGAATCGCAAGAGCAAGTTATTATAAATGGCAAAATCGTAAGGAAACCAAAGAGGAATTAGAGAATCATGAACTAGCACAGCTAATACTGGAATACGATGAGAGATTTTATCATATTCTAGGCTATCGCAGAATGACAAGATGGATCAATAAATTCAACCATAAGAAGTACAACAAGAAACGTGTTAAACGAATCATGGATGTATTAGGGGTCAAATCAGTTATCCGTAGGAAGAAGAGTAAATATACAAAATCAACAGCAGAAGTAACAGCAGAAAACATACTGAAGAGAGACTTTAATGCGAGCAAGCCAAATGAAAAGTGGGCAACGGATGTGACAGAATTTAAAATCATCGGTATGAAACAAAAGCTGTATTTGAGTGCAATCATTGATTTATATGACCGTAGTATCGTATCTTACATTATTAGTTACAGGAACGATAATAACCTAGTGTTCCGTACATTTGAGAAAGCAATGGAAGCCAATCCAGAAGCTACGCCACTCTTCCATAGTGATCGAGGATACCAATACACGAGCAGAGTCTTCAAGAAAATGTTAGAGGACAGTGAAATCATACAGAGTATGTCAAGAGTGGGAAGATGCATTGATAATGGTCCAATAGAGGGTTTTTGGGGTATTATCAAAGCTGAAATGTATTATCTGAATCAATTTCATACAACAGAGGAATTAAAGGTATCAATAGAAAAATACATTGAATTTTATAATCATGAAAGACCACAAGGAAGATATTGTGACCAAACACCAATAGAAGTAAGAACAGCAGCACTAACAGCAATGAATGAAGTTCAACAATATCCAATAGAAGTAAATAGACGCATTGAGAAGTATTATCAGTCATTTAAGACAGAACAAATCAATATCGCAACAGCATAGAAAAAGATGACCTATCTTACGACAAGTCATCAATTACTAATTTTTATTTATTTTACCTGTCTACTTGACAGGGGGCAGATCA
>NZ_JBEQZJ010000106.1:0-897 GCF_045223415.1 Hoskinsella mucinilytica
ATCATCATGTTATAATAGAAGTAACAAAAGGGAGGCGTAAATCATGAAGAAGGGATGGCTGATTTTATCAGTATTATTACTCGTCGGATGTAGCGCAAATGATTTAAAGGATAAGGATCCTGAAAAAGAAGTACCTGTCGATAAACAGGAACAGTCAAAGGAATCGATCAAAGCAGATGAGAATAAGGATTATCTTTATATTTCCTCAAGTGATACCATTACATTGAATGAGGAACAGAAAAAGACCTTAAAAGAAAAACAGGATGTTATCGAAACACTTGTCGTCAATCTGAAAAGTGAAGATGCTAAAAAAGTGAATGAAGCATTAAGTGATTTGGCTAAGAAATACAAAGACAGCATCCAAGAGGATGAACAAGGGATACAACGATTTACATCGTTTACAGGAAAAGCGATAGAAAGTAGTAATTATATCACGATCTTGACAACAACTCATCCATTTATCTGGCAAGCAGATGCACAAAGTGAGACCTTTGCGGTATATATCTTTTCAAAAGAAGATGGTTCCTTGGTTTCACAACAAGATATGTTAAAAGCACGTCAGCTAGATGATGAAACGGTGTTAGAAAAGATTCACACATATTTTAAAGACCATACATTAACGATATGTGAAGACATGCCAGGTGATTGTTACAATCAGCCGGAAATCTATCGAGGAAGCGAAAATTTCCCTGATACTGTGATGTATGTGAATGAAAACGATCAATTGGTCGTCTATGTTCAGAAAAGTAGCGGTAGAAGCTATGAATGGGTTCCTATTATGTTATCGTAATTTGTGTTTGCGAAAAGGTATCTGCGTAAGATATCTTTTTTCATTTATTCCGGTGATAAAGCATAAAAAAAGGAAAAGTAAGTATGAGAGCCACATTTAGTAGAAAT
>NZ_JBEQZJ010000107.1:0-888 GCF_045223415.1 Hoskinsella mucinilytica
TAAGGAAGTACAGAATGCGATCAGTGTTTCCAATAAGAGTGAAACAGAGATTATAGACATCAAGGCAACAACAGATGATCCGACAAAGTCCCAACAGATCGTCAAAGCAACAACAGAAATCTTCTTCAAAGAAGTAAAGGAAACCTTAAAAATCGAAAACATGACAGTCTTGAATGATCCTGAGGTAGAAGAAACACCAGTATCTCCAAGTAAGAAAATGAATACCTTGATAGGAGCATTACTTGGTTTATTGTGTTCAGGTGGCTATGTGTTCTTAACGTATTTATTGGATAAACGTTTAAGAACCAAACAAGAAGCAGAAAACTTCTTAGGAATTCCAGTACTAGCGGAGATTCCGTATTACGAGGAATAAGCAATGACCTACATAGATACCCATAATCATATGGCATGGGACATTGATGATGGATTCCAAAGCATGCAGGATAGTGAAGTAGCTCTTCGTATGATGGAGAAAGATGGCATTACAAAAATGATCGCAACACCGCATTTTGTCCCAGGTAATTTAAATAAACAAGATGTCATTGATATGAATGAAAGGATTTCAGATCTAAAGATGCTCGCAAAGCCTTATGGCATTGAAGTATATGAAGGTTGTGAGTTGTTTCTGAATCATGACTATCTAGATGCTTTGGACAATGAATTATATAACACACTTGCAGGAAGTCGTTACTTGTTGTGTGAGTTTGATGTAAGAAAGAACATAGATCACAACGATGAAGTGGAAGATATGTTGTATGAGTTGACGGTAAGAGATTTGATTCCGGTAGTAGCGCATGTAGAAAGATACTTTCATGAAGGTATTGATCTAGATAGAGTACAGGAATGGATAGATATGGGATGTCTGATACAAATCAATCGAACCAGTAT
>NZ_JBEQZJ010000108.1:0-796 GCF_045223415.1 Hoskinsella mucinilytica
TGATATGATCCCTCTAAAGTAGACAACGGAAATAAATAAAACGTTGTTTATGGAAGGAGGGATCTTTTCTTATGGGAAGAAAAAGTAAGTACACAATAGAACAGAAAATAGAAGCGGTGCAGGACTACAAGAGTGGTAAACGTGGACGAAGCCAGATATGTCATGATCTAAAATTGTGTAAATCTGGAAAGGCTTTATACAGATGGGTATCACTTTATGATGAATATGGTGAAATAGGATTCTTACCAAAACGAAGAAATAAAGCCTATTCAAAGGAACTAAAAGAGAATGCTATTAATGACTACTTATCTGGTAAAGGCTCTTATAAAGATATCATAAGAAAATACGAAATAAGCAGTGATAGTATTTTAGCTGGATGGATTTCCAAGTATAATGGTTATGAGAAACTAAAGGATTATAAACCTAAAGGAGAAGTTTACATGACCAAAGGAAGAAAAACCACATTAGAGGAAAGACAGGAAATCGTAGCATATTGTCTGGAGCATGACAGTGAATATAAACTCGCTGCAGAGTATTATAATGTATCCTATGCCCAAGTATATCAGTGGGTAAAAAAGTATCAAGAACAAGGTGAAATAGGCTTACAGGACAAACGGGGAAAGCATAAGCAGGATGATGAGTTAAGTGAAATCGAAAAACTGCAACGCGAAAACGCCCTATTAAAGCATCGTCTTGAATTACAGGAAAGAGAGAACATCCTATTAAAAAAAGTGAAGGAAATCGAAAGGAGGCGGTATTCGCCAAAGGGAAACAAGAAGGGAAATACTTAGCAATC
>NZ_JBEQZJ010000109.1:0-764 GCF_045223415.1 Hoskinsella mucinilytica
ACCTTGACTTTGCATTTCAATGTTATACTCTCTCATTTCTTCATCTCTTAAATGAATATCCATGATGATACGTTTGTTGCCTTCTTGTTTAGGTATCATTTCTGGATTACATACTTCAGTTCTTTTTGGAAGGATTTTTGTTGTTAAACCAATCACCGTATGTCGCAAAAAGATAGAATCCTCATCCATACCGATGAAAAAATGCTTAAATAATACATCATTTTGAAAACTTACTTTTTGTGTCTTTGTTTCTTCAATTTTTTCCAATGGTTTCACCTCTGTCTTTCTAGGCTCGCTATATAGAAATGGCCCTTACCTATCTACATACGTAAAACAGAGGTGAAAATCCTAAATTTTATTCAAATATTTTTTAAAATTAGAAATTCTTCTTTATTTTCGTTCAATTAAAAAGGTGAAATCTGTCTATATCAAATGCAAGATTTCTAATTTCATATCTAAAGACAAACTTACAGAAAAAACGAATCAGTATTTCATACATACTGACTCGTCTAATTAGTTTCATAAATAAGAGTGCAATACACTAGTTACCTATTTGTTCAATGGCTACTTTTAACTCTTCAATAGAATCATAATCAAAGATGAACTCCGTGATATGTTCTAATTGCGTTTGATTTAATGTTTTTAACCATGTTGTTTCGTCTTTTCCGTATTTTTTCTTTATTTGTTGTTTGATTATATGAAATTGTCCTTGTTGAATACCTTTAAGTTTTGCTTTCTGACATAGCTCCTCTTTGATGTTTCGT
>NZ_JBEQZJ010000110.1:0-746 GCF_045223415.1 Hoskinsella mucinilytica
ACATTTGTCGCAATTCCTGCTTCTGCCATCCGCATTATGATTTCATTACGTTGATTCGCATTTTTCCCTAACATCCTTACCATATAAAGATGTCCACTGGAATTTGTATGGTCCAGTAATTCCACATTCAATTGTTTGAAGGCTTCATCATATTTATTTATGATTTCTTTCCTTCTCTTTAATATCTCTGGATATCTTCTTAGCTGCGCTAAACCAATACCTGCCATGATATCTGTCATATTACATTTATAATAAGCTCCCTTGATATCGTATTCCCATGCTCCTAATTGATTCTTTGCTAAAGCATCCTTGCTTTGTCCATGAAGTGATAACAACTGATATTGTTTATAAATTTCTTCATTATCAACACCCTCATGATTTTGCCAAGTTACCGCTCCTCCTTCTGCTGTTGTTAGGTTCTTAACTGCATGAAATGAGAAGTTGGTGAAATCCGCAAATTGACCACTTCTTTTGCCATCTTTTTCAGCTCCAAACGAATGTGCTCCATCTGCTACTATGATGATTCTTCCATAAGCTTTCTGTATTTCATTAGATGCATGGAATACATCTTTTTTCTTTTTTACGATTTCATAGATTCTCTCATAGTCGCATAACACTCCACCTATATCTACTGGTATGATTGCCTTCGTTTTTTCTGTGATTGCTTCCTCCACTTGATCGTAATCCATCTCATAACTGTCTTTTTGTGAATCGACCATCACTATGGTAGCTCCCACATGTTCAAT
>NZ_JBEQZJ010000111.1:0-687 GCF_045223415.1 Hoskinsella mucinilytica
TTTGTGTAAAAAGCGAAATGGCAGCGAACAGAGTGATGAAAAACGTCATGAAGTGGTTGCATGAGCACCTACGAGTAGAAGTAAATGCAACAAAGACGAAAGTGGGTAGACCAAATGACATTAATTATTTGGGTTTTGGATTCTATCAGCGTAAGATGGAATGGAGAGCGAAACCTCATAAGAAATCGATAGAGAAATTGGAATACAAACTGAAACCATTATTGAAGAGGAATTGGGGAGTATCTATGGAATATCGAATGAAAAAGATAAATGAAGTCATACGAGGATGGATAAATTACTATCGAATAGCAGACATGAAGAAAGAAATGGAAAGAATCGACCAAAAGATTCGATTACATATCCGGATATGTTACTGGAAACAATGGAAAACAGTGAGAAATCGAGCAAACCACCTGTACTTTTTAGGAATGCCAAAATACTGGTGCTGGTTGTATGCCAATACCAGAAAAGGGCTATATAGGAGTGGAAAGTGGCTAGGAAGATGGATAACAAACAAATTACTTAAGCAAAAAGGCCTGCTAAGCACAGCAGACCATTATATAAAAGTCCATACAAATCAACAGCCAATGTTGGAACTCTGAACCGCCGAACGCCGAACGGCACCTTCGGTGGTGTGGGAGGAACTATAGCTAAGGAAGAAATATCTTCCTTAGCTACCTACCCGAT
>NZ_JBEQZJ010000112.1:0-666 GCF_045223415.1 Hoskinsella mucinilytica
GTTTATTAAAACAGATGAGGAACAAGAGTACATCGAACGATTGTTTCAAGAATATCGAATGAAGTTAAAAGGGTTTAAAAAGTTATTGAAATACGATGAAGAAGGCACAAGTGCATTGCACGAAGAAGAGATAAGCTTCCTAAATGACATCTTAGATGAAGAATACATATTGAAGATGTCAAAAGGAAAGATCATCAATAAAGTAACGATCGTAGAAGAAGGTCCATTAAAAGGACTAGAAAGTAATATCAAGAAGATCGACAGACATAAGTGTCTGGCAAATCTATATGTGAAAGTCCTGGATAAAGAAGTCATTGCAGGACTGGAAATCAAAGAAAAGGAATGATTCAAAGAATCAATAGTCGCATCGTCGCTTTGAGGAAGGAATCAGGATACAGGAAACTGCCACATCAATGACATGGGGTAGGGGGACCTGTATCTTTTTTTCTATCAATGAGGAAAGGGGAAAGAGAATGAAAAAGAAACTGTTTCATCCCAGAATGATCGCATTGGTCTTGTGGGATGTGTTTTCAATTGCGGCAGTGAGCTATGTCTCATTGATCCTGCGATTTGATGGGACAGTACCACGACAGTATATGGAAGGATTGAGAGCAACAGCTGTTCCAGTGATACTGTGTGGGATCTTGGTGTTTTATCTGTTTCATT
>NZ_JBEQZJ010000113.1:0-664 GCF_045223415.1 Hoskinsella mucinilytica
ATTTATCAAAACAGATGAGAAACAAGAGTACATCGAACAATTGTTTCAAGAATATCGAATGAAGTTAAAAGGGTTTAAAAAGCTATTGAAATACGATGAAGAAGGTACAAGTGCATTGCATGAAGAAGAGATAAGCTTTCTTAATGACATATTGGACGAAGAATATACGCTTAAAATGTCAAAAGGAAAGATCATCAACAAAGTAACGATCGTAGAAGAAGGTCCGTTAAAAGGACTAGAAAGTAATATCAAGAAGATCGACAGACATAAGTGTCTGGCAAATCTATATGTAAAAGTCCTGGATAAAGAAGTCATCGCAGGATTGGAAATCAAAGAAAAGGAATGATTCAAAGAATCAATAGTCGCATCGTCGCTTTGAGGAAGGGATCAGGATACAGGGAATTGCCACATCAATGACATGGGGTAGGGGGACCTGTATCTTTTTTTTGAAATGAGGAAAGGGGAAAGAGAATGAAAAAGAAACTGTTTCATCCCAGAATGATCGCATTGGTCTTATGGGATGTGTTTTCAATTGTGGCAGTGAGCTATGTCTCATTGATCCTGCGATTTGATGGGACAGTACCACAACAGTATATGGAAGGATTGAGAGCGACAGCTGTTCCAGAGATACTGTGTGGGATCTTGGTGTTTTATCTGTTTCATC
>NZ_JBEQZJ010000114.1:0-644 GCF_045223415.1 Hoskinsella mucinilytica
TTTTACCGCTTGCCGCAAGTCCTGCTGCGACTCCCATCATATTTCCTTCCGCAATTCCCATATTGAAATGATGTTCAGGTCTTGCTTTTTTCGCATCACACGTCTTTGTGGATTTCGTTAGATCAGCGTCCAGTACGATCACATCATCTCTTTCTACGATCAATTCTGCCAATGCTTTTCCATAGGCGCTACGTGTTGCTGTTTTACTCATGGCAAGCACCTCCTAATTCTTTCATCGCTTGTTCATACTGTTCCTTGTTCGGTGCGCTTCCATGCCATGCGGGATTATGTTCCATAAAGGAAACGCCTTTCCCTTTGATGGTATGTGCAAGAATCATGGTTGGTTTTTCTTTTTCTTTTTTTGCTTCTTCAAATGCCTTGCGTATTGCTTCATAATCATGTCCATCAATGGATAACACATTCCATCCAAATGCCTTGAATTTCTCATCGATCGGTGTTGGATTCATAACGCTTCTGATATCACCATCAATCTGTAGACCATTAAAGTCTACGATTGCGCAAAGGTTATTTAAATGATAATGAGCTGCTGCCATTGCGGCTTCCCATACTTCACCTTCCTCACATTCGCCATCTCCTAACAATGTATAGATGCGATGGTCATTTCCATCCATTTGATTGGCAAG
>NZ_JBEQZJ010000115.1:0-638 GCF_045223415.1 Hoskinsella mucinilytica
TAAGTTGGAAGTTCAATGACCGTCATTTTGTCCACACCAGCGCTACCTTTATTACTCATCACTTTACGCTTTGCTTCCTCCAGATTTTCTTCTGAAAGAATCTTTTCCATCATTTCTGTTGCCATGTCTGCTTTTTCCTTTCTGACGCTCGTTATTTCCCAATCCTCACAACCGTTTAGGTCGACCACAGATTGTTCTGAGAAAATAACATACATTCCTGAATCTCAAAGCTGGTTCCCTGTTCTGCCCTTTGCTCCATTCCCATTACGGAACTTCCTCGCTACTACGGCTTCTGCTGACTCCTCACCGTTCGTTGTTACTGCACTTCCACTGCGTGGCGTTCTCCACCTCGTTTCCATGTCGATGAGGCCTCCCCGAAGAAGGTGTGATAACTTTCCTCTCGTGTAACCTCCGAATTTACTGCTTCGCCATGTTTGGCAACTTGGACTTCTCTTTGTCATGCAAGGTCGTCCAGACTAACAGCCTCATATTCGGTTTCTGTTCGTAGGTCCAAGATTTTGCCCATTGGTTTTTTTTTCCAATATCCAGCTTCCTTCAGCCATTACCTCACGATAATGTCCTTGCTTTCGGCTAGTGCTTTACTACTTGTTGCCACAACCGCACAACGGACTTTCACC
>NZ_JBEQZJ010000116.1:0-633 GCF_045223415.1 Hoskinsella mucinilytica
CCGATTTACTTTCAATTTCAATTTTTCTTCAATGAATTTGGTGACTCCCTCGCTTACTCGGACTGCTGCTTTTCGGCTCTTCACGAAGATTACTGTATCGTCCGCAAATCTCACAAATCTCAGTTTTCTTCTTTCTAGTTCTTTATCCAGTTCATTCAACATAACGTTTGATAGTAATGGACTAAGATTTCCGCCTTGACTGAAACCCTGTCTATTCTTTTCAAACATTCCATTAACCATTACTCCCGCATTCAAATACTTGTGAATCAGCGATATCACCCTACCATCTTTTATCGTTTCTGATAAAATTTGAATTAATTTACTGTGATTTACAGTATCAAAGTACTTTTCAAGGTCAATGGATATCACTGTTGTGTATCCCTCTTGAATATACTCCCGTGCTTTCCTGATTGCCTGATGTTGATTACGGTTTGGTCTAAAACCAAAACTATTTTCCGAAAATTGAGGCTCATATATTGGTGAAAGCACTTGTACCATTGCTTGTTGGATTACTCGGTCTATGACCGTAGGTACTCCTAATTTCCGCTTTGTTCCATCCTCTTTTGGGATTTCCACTCTACGTACTGGCTTTGGCTTATACTTTCCCTTTAATACGGTTTCTCTGATTTCTTC
>NZ_JBEQZJ010000117.1:0-582 GCF_045223415.1 Hoskinsella mucinilytica
AAGGATGTATTACCTATGATTCGCCATGATCTGATGCTATATTCTTCCATTCTGCATACGGCTTACCATCAACTATATGATATACGTTTCCATAATGTCCCAAAGCCTAAGAATATGATACGGGATTTGAAACTGAAATATGGTACTAATGATTACCTTCCACTAGCAGCAGTTCATGAGGCAAGAGCATTATTGAAAGCAAATATCGAAAGTAATAGACTCCATCAGAAAAAAGTGGAGAAAAAGATAAAACGTATCATGAATCGTATGAAGAATAATGAAAAAAAGCTTCAGAAGATAGATAAACAATTACAGATGTTTATAGATAAGAGCCATCATAAGAAGACGACGAAAGCAGATTATCTTGAAGAAGTGCAGGTATGGAAACCAAAAAAGAAACAGTTAAAAAATGAACAGAAGATGCTGTTGTTTCGCCTTCATCGAGAAGAATACCGCTTATCAGGCTTGAAAAAGCGAGTAAAACAGTGCTGCTTCGGTGGAAGAAAACAGATGAAACAAAGAACGATGATGCCATATGAAGACTGGAAGAGAGAATACCGGTTAAAAAGAACATCAAGAATA
>NZ_JBEQZJ010000118.1:0-529 GCF_045223415.1 Hoskinsella mucinilytica
GGTAGCTTCATCAGCTTACATTTCGTTTGTTTACAAATGTTTAGCACTTCTGCCATTTCTTTTCTTGATACTGATGGCATCGCAATCAAGATCTCTTCTATCTCATATTTCTTTACTGCTTCTACGATCACATCTCTTCCTCCAACAACCGGTATGTCATGGATACTGCGATTCCATTTTGTACTATCATCATCAATGAAGCACATGACTTCCTTGTATACATGACTGGAATGTAAGATCTCTTTCGCAAGCTTCTCTCCTGCATCACCAGCGCCTATGATCATCGCATGGCTTGCTTCTTTGCTTTTAGCTGAAGACTTACTTTTGTAGCTTCTCAAAAATCTGTATAAAAACCTTGAGCCACCTGTCATCGCTGTCAATAACAGGAAGAAAATAAAGTAACTTGACTTTGGCATCGGATTGTCTGTCAATACGCTTACTGCGATATTTAAAAGACTTACTCCGATAGATGCTACTACGATATTTTTCATTTCTGTTAACGAAGCAAATTCCCATAGACTTTTATACA
>NZ_JBEQZJ010000119.1:0-523 GCF_045223415.1 Hoskinsella mucinilytica
GATTTCAACCTCAGGTATTTGAACGGTAATTACCTTATCTTTTACACTAACATTTGCTTTGCTTAAATCAATACCTGCACTAAGCTTTCCTGAATAGGTTAAAAGAAAGCTTTTTGTGGTAAGTGGAATATTCCATCCGTTGATTTGTAGAGAATTTTCAAATTTACCTACTTTGGTATAATGATATTCCATAGATACCAACTCATTTACTTCTTGTAGCTGCTGTGTCAATGCCGTTGAAGTTATTACCGGTTCACTTTCCTTACCGCCAAAATGCATTCCCGCAAAAAATATCAAGACGCAAACAAGTAGAATCGCAACCACGCCACCAATGGCTTTTTTTGTTTTTCCTAATGTATCTAATAATTTCATACGCAACCTCCAAACTTTGATGATATTATATCATATTATTCCTACAATCACGTTGATTTCCAATGATTTTAAGTGTTTGCTTTGTTTCCTCATAGAAAAATACTAAGTAATTAGGAAGATGTTACCATTCACTTTTCTCTCATGGTATAAT
>NZ_JBEQZJ010000120.1:0-518 GCF_045223415.1 Hoskinsella mucinilytica
CGTCAAGGTAAATATGGAAACAACCTTTTTAAATATCATGTGAGTGAAAACAAACTGATCTATCGAAGTGCAAGTGGAAGGGATATAGAACTGCCAATAGAATTTCATTATCAAAAAGAAGAACTGATCCGTGCAGTGAAAATGAAACATAATACACCCGGTAAAGCAATCTGTTATGAATTGAGAGATCATGGAGAATACTTCATCATCAAAGCAATCGTTGAGGTAGTAGATAAAGATATACAGATGCAGACCTGTAATGGAGTATATGGAATGGATCTTAATATTGATCATATGGCGGTCAGTGAGACGGATGCGAATGGAAATCTGATAAGAATGAAGATATATACCTATGACTTGAAACATAAGACATCAAATCAGCGAAAAGCGATACTTCGTGATACGATAAAGAACCTTGGTCATGATCTGAAAGGAAACAGAAAACCACTCATCATCGAAAAGCTATCATTTGAAAACAAAAAAGAACAAATGTTGTATGAAAACAAAAGACAGAATGG
>NZ_JBEQZJ010000121.1:0-514 GCF_045223415.1 Hoskinsella mucinilytica
ACCTATCAACAATATTAGACGCCTTTACCAAAGAAATACTAGCATATGTGTTAAGTGAAACAATGGAGGTAGATTTTGTTTTAGAAACAGTAAATAAATTAATAGATAGACATGGAATATCACTAAGTGAAGAAACATTGGTGCATTCAGATCAGGGATGTCATTATACAAGTTATAGTTTTATTCAGATATTAAGGGATAGAAAATTAAGACAATCAATGTCGAGGAAAGGGAACTGTTGGGATAATGCACCACAGGAAAGTTTTTTTGGACATATGAAAGATGAAATAGACATAAGTAAGTGTAGAGAATATAAAGAAGTTAAATCAATTATTGATGACTGGATGGAATATTATAATAATGATAGATATCAATGGGGATTAGCAAAACTTTCCCCATGTGAATACTATAAGTATATAATGAGTGGTGAATATCCCTTAAAAATAGGGAAAAGTAACAATACATAAATCCCTTCTTCTTTACTTAAAAATGTCCTTGACAAAGGGTACAATTT
>NZ_JBEQZJ010000122.1:0-471 GCF_045223415.1 Hoskinsella mucinilytica
ATAAATGAATACATACAAGTAAGAGGAGAAAGTTATGCAAATTGATTATAATCAAGCAGTATTAGAACTAGAAGAATATTTAAATAAAAATAAAACATGGGTTCTATCAACTTCATCAAATGATTATGTGACATCAAGAATGATGAGCATTATCAATCAAGGAGTTGAGATATATTTTCAAACCAATCATTGTTATATCAAAGATGAGCAAATGATCAATAATCCTAATGTTTCTCTATGTTGTGGTAATTATTCCATTGAAGGTATCGCAATTCCTATCGTGATTGGAAAGAGGTAGCAAATGAAGAATTAGAGGAATTATATAAGAAAGAACATAAAAGTTCGTATGATTTCTATGGAGCATTAAGTGGACAAGTAGTCTATAAAGTAAGTCCTAAGCTAGTGAAGATCTGGAAATATATAGAAGGATTTCCTGTGAGAGAACGTATTGATCTTACATTAAATGAAGCA
>NZ_JBEQZJ010000123.1:0-469 GCF_045223415.1 Hoskinsella mucinilytica
CATGCAGACAACACCAAATAAGCTGATCCATATCGGAAAGCCAATCGAGCTAGATGAGAATTACTTGTACCTAGAGCTTGAGAAATTATATGAAGCAGCATATGCAGAAACAGATCAAATGAGAGAACTGGTTCAACAATTGGTAACCACATACCATCCAGAACCGGTGAAAGGATAGAAAGGGGAGAAAAAAGAGAAGATGAAGAAAATGAACATTCCATTTTCACCGCCAGATATTGGTGAAGATGAAATAAAGGAAGTTACAGAGGTACTAAGATCAGGGTGGATAACGACCGGACCAAAAACCAAGGAATTTGAAAGAGAAATAGCGAAATTTTGTCAAACAGAAAAAGCGGTGTGTCTGAATTCTCAAACAGCATGTGCAGAGATCACACTAAGGATTTTAGGAATCGGTCCCGGGGATGAAGTGATCGTACCAGCATATACCTATACAGCAAGTGCAAGTGTT
>NZ_JBEQZJ010000124.1:0-469 GCF_045223415.1 Hoskinsella mucinilytica
TATGCAGACAACACCAAATAAGTTGATTCATATCGGAAAGCCAATCGAGCTAGATGAGAATTACTTGTACCTAGAGCTTGAGAAATTATATGAAGCAGCATATGCAGAAACCAATCAAATGAGAGAACTGGTTCAACAATTGGTAACCACATACCATCCAGAACCGGTGAAAGGATAGAAAGGGGAGAAAAAAGAAAAGATGAAGAAAATGAACATTCCATTTTCACCACCAGATATTGGTGAAGATGAAATAAAGGAAGTTACAGAGGTACTAAGATCAGGGTGGATAACGACCGGACCAAAAACCAAGGAATTTGAAAGAGAAATAGCAAAATTTTGTCAAACAGAAAAAGCGGTGTGTCTGAATTCTCAAACAGCATGTGCAGAGCTCACACTAAGGATTTTAGGAATCGGTCCCGGGGATGAAGTGATCGTACCAGCATATACCTATACAGCAAGTGCAAGTGTC
>NZ_JBEQZJ010000125.1:0-420 GCF_045223415.1 Hoskinsella mucinilytica
GTCAAAGACAAGGTCGTGATGATAACCGGAGGTGGAGGAAGTATCGGTAGTGAGCTGTGTAGACAGATCGCAGCCAAGCAACCAAAGCAATTGATCATTGTAGATATCTATGAAAATAATGCCTATGACATTCAGTTAGAACTAAAACATGATTATCCCAATCTAAACTTAGAAACACTGATTGCATCCGTGAGAGATAAAGGCAAAGTAAATGATCTATTCAAGAAGTATCATCCGGATATCATCTATCATGCGGCAGCACACAAGCATGTACCATTGATGGAAGATGCACCAAATGAAGCAATCAAGAACAATGTGTTTGGAACATTAAATGTAGTAAAAGCAGCGGATCAGTATGGAGCTAAGAAGTTTATTCTTATATCCACAGATAAAGCAGTAAATCCAACCAATATCATGGGT
>NZ_JBEQZJ010000126.1:0-420 GCF_045223415.1 Hoskinsella mucinilytica
TCCCATGATATTGGTTGGATTTACTGCTTTATCGGTTGATATCAATATGAACTTCTTAGCTCCATACTGATCCGCTGCTTTTACTACATTTAATGTTCCGAACACATTGTTCTTGATGGCCTCATTTGGTGCATCTTCCATCAATGGCACATGCTTGTGTGCTGCCGCATGATAGATGATATCCGGATGATACTTTTTGAATAGATCATTTACTTTGCCTTTATCTCTCACGGATGCGATTAGTGTTTCTAAGTTTAGATTCGGATAATCATGTTTTAGTTCTAACTGGATGTCATAGGCATTATTTTCATAAATATCTACAATGATCAATTGCTTTGGTTGCTTGGTAGAGATCTGTCTACATAATTCACTACCGATACTTCCTCCACCTCCGGTTATCATCACGACCTTGTCTTTGAC
>NZ_JBEQZJ010000127.1:0-407 GCF_045223415.1 Hoskinsella mucinilytica
CCTTCTTCTTTCATCAGCATTTCTTCATACAACTTCTCACCAGGTCTTAATCCTGTATATTCAATCTTGATATCTACATCCGGTTCATATCCTGAAAGTCTGATTAAGTTTCTTGCCATATCTGCGATCTTTACCGGTTCTCCCATATCTAACACAAATATCTCTCCACCCTTTGCATATGCTCCTGCTTGTAGTACTAAAGATACTGCTTCAGGAATCGTCATAAAGAACCTGATAATATCTGGATGTGTCACAGTAATCGGTCCGCCTTGTTCAATTTGTTTCTTAAACAGTGGTATTACAGAACCATTTGATCCAAGTACATTTCCAAACCTTACTGCTACATAATCCGTCTTTGACTTCTTGTTATATGTCTGTACGATCATTTCACAGATTCGCTTGGTGGC
>NZ_JBEQZJ010000128.1:0-393 GCF_045223415.1 Hoskinsella mucinilytica
ATGATTCATGCACACCCAAATGGAATACACTTTCTTCATTTCTTGAAAGTTTGATTTTTGAAATCCTTCCGGTGCGTTTTTCTGCCTTGCCAACATACGACTACAATAATAGATTGCTCGACTTAATAACGGATATTGAGGATCATCCTGATTTTGTGCTTCTAAATTGATGATCAACCCAATCTTTTCTTTTGTACCTTTTTTATTGGGGATAGCAACTTGAAATAATACATCATAACAAATCTTTGAACCGTTGATTTTTTCATCTTCTACGTTCATGCCGAAGATTTTATCACTATCTTCATTTGACCATGATTCCTCGATATAAGATGGTATCTCTTCTATCGATATATCTTGATACTCCTTAACGCATTCTTTCATGATACGTGCTAT
>NZ_JBEQZJ010000129.1:0-389 GCF_045223415.1 Hoskinsella mucinilytica
ATCGGATAGAGACTAATAATTAGAATATTTCGTCCCTTCCACAGAACCGTGCTTACCGTTCGGTACACGGCTCCTCTTTAGTTTTCACTGTTTACAGGTAATATTGCGTAAAAGTTGGGTAGCCTGCTCTACTCAATTTTTCATTTGTGATGGCTCTATTTATATCTTGGTAGGCACTTACCCTCCACAAGCCTTCTCTGCTTCCTGCCACCATTCTGGCTTTCCCTTTGCTCAATCCTAGAAGTTCTAGTTTTTGGCGTCTAACCTTTGATTTCTTCCAACTCTTCCAGATATAACATCTGATTTTGTGGCGTAACCATTGGTCTATTCTTTCAAGCAGACTTTTCATGTCTGCTATTTTGAAGTAGTTGACCCAGCCTCTGATGTAT
>NZ_JBEQZJ010000130.1:0-371 GCF_045223415.1 Hoskinsella mucinilytica
TATACAGAAATCTACAGACAGTTAAGAACGAACATAGAATATTCATCATTTGAGAAGAACATCCAAGTGGTAAATGTAGTAAGTACAAATCCAGCAGAAGGGAAAAGTAGTGTCGCAAGTAATCTAGCAACCGTTAGTGTAGCGAAGTACGCTAATGTTCTTCTCATAGATTGTGATCTTAGAAAACCAGTACAACACAAGATATTTAAGGTATCCAATAAGATGGGATTAAGCAATCTGATGAGAAACTTTGATAGCTTTGATGTCAATGATGATACTTACTTTCAGAAGTTCAAAGACAACACAAGTGATGGAAGATTGTTTCTATTAACAAGTGGAGTCAGAGTACCAAATCCAGGCGAGTTATTGAG
>NZ_JBEQZJ010000131.1:0-347 GCF_045223415.1 Hoskinsella mucinilytica
GGCAAACTGATTGTTCTTGGTATTTTTTCTGTTGTCCGTTTTGGTTCGCTTCGGTGCTATCTTTACATCCATCCTATCTCCTCCATAATTTCTTGAAGATTGATTTTTTCTTCACTACTTCTATCTCTTCCATATCCTCATTCCTGATGATATGTTCTGGATTTTTCTTAATTAATATCTCTGCATTGGCTTCCCCATAGGTATCGCTCACATATCGATACACATCTGAAAGCATACAGATCCTATTCCCTGTTGGTCGATGAGCATCACTTGCGATTACATGTGCCATTCCATGTTCCAGTAATTTATGGGCATTCTTCTGTACTGTTGAGCCATGCATACCTAGG
>NZ_JBEQZJ010000132.1:0-347 GCF_045223415.1 Hoskinsella mucinilytica
AGCGAATTGGTTGTTTTTCATTCCTTTACGATTCTCTACTTTAGATCGCTTCGGTGCTATCTTTACATCCATCCTATCTCCTCCATAATTTCTTGAAGATTGATTTTTTCTTCACTACTTCTATCTCTTCCATATCTTCATTCCTGATGATATGTTCCGGATTTCTCTTCATTAATATCTCTGCATTGGCTTCTCCATAGGTATCGCTCACATATCGATACACATCTGAAAGCATACAGATCCTATTCCCTGTTGGTCGATGAGCATCACTTGCAATTACATGTGCCATACCATGTTCCAATAATTTATGAGCATTCTTCTGTACTGTTGAGCCATGCATACCTAGA
>NZ_JBEQZJ010000133.1:0-313 GCF_045223415.1 Hoskinsella mucinilytica
TATGTCCTTGATTCAGATAAGATTGCCGAAGAAGAGAAATATGATGGATATTATGCCATAGCCACTAATCTGGACGATGAGGCAAAAGACATACTCAGCATATCTCACAAAAGATATAAAATAGAGGATTGTTTCCGTGTTATGAAAACAAATTTTGATGCACGGCCAGTCTACCACAGAAAAGCAGAAAGAATAAAAGCACATTTCATGATCTGTTACACAGCACTTCTAATCTATCGATTGATAGAGTGCAGGCTGGATGACCAGAAAACACATGTGACAACAGATCAATTGATAGAAACGCTGAAAAATA
>NZ_JBEQZJ010000134.1:0-312 GCF_045223415.1 Hoskinsella mucinilytica
ATCGATTCTGGTTTTGAAGTTTATGAATGCCCTAATTGTCATAAGTCTCATATTATTTGTTACACTTGTAAAAGTCGTTTCTGTAATTCTTGTGGTACTAAATATGCCAAGTTAAGAGCTACTTAGATTTCTGAACATACTTTATCTGTTAAACATCATCACATTGTTTTCACGATTGACGAAAGACTACGTGATTATTTTCTTAGAGATAGAAAACTTCTCAATGTATTATTTGATTCTGTCAAAGAGACATTATTTTATACATTTGATAAAATGAATGGTAAATCACATACATTTAAACCAGGCTTTATC
>NZ_JBEQZJ010000135.1:0-307 GCF_045223415.1 Hoskinsella mucinilytica
TACAAATGCTGATACGCTTATTTTGGGCGGTATCTTTACTAGCATATGCACATGATCTGGACATATTTGTGCTTCTATTATTTCTATTCCTTTTCTTTCACATAACTCTCGTAAGATTTTTCCTATATCTTCTCTTTATTTTGTATATGCTATTATTCTTCTATACTTTGGTGCAAATACTATATGATATTTGCAATTCCATTTTGTGTGTGCTAAACTTTCAATGTCCATTTTGGGACCCTCCTTTATTTTGTTTGTGTAGCCGGCAAGCCACTTTCAATTATAAAGGAGTTTTTATTTTTTTGTT
>NZ_JBEQZJ010000136.1:0-299 GCF_045223415.1 Hoskinsella mucinilytica
CTTACCACTGCATATGCATTCATTTGTAGATTGTTATAATCATGGAACCCTAATGGCTCATGAAGTCTGACTCTTTCGTCTAATTGAAATCCTCTTTGTTCCAAGTACTTCTTTGATCTAGGATGACATGAATAAAGGATCGGCATATCATAGAGTTCCGCAAGTTTATTGATGGAAGTAAATAAATCGATAAAGTTCTTTTCTGTATCGATGTTTTCTTCTCTATGAGCTGATAATAAGATGTATCCTTTTTCTTTTAGATCTAATCGTTTTAATACATCTGAAGCCTCAATCTGGGG
>NZ_JBEQZJ010000137.1:0-282 GCF_045223415.1 Hoskinsella mucinilytica
TTTCTTTTCATTGTTCTTCATACGGTTCGTGATACGTTTTATCTTTTTCTCCACTTTTTTCTGATGGAGTCTATTACTTTCGATATTTGCTTTCAATAATGCTCTTGCCTCATGAACTGCAGCAAGTGGAAGGTAATCATTGGTACCATATTTCAGTTTCAAATCCCGTACCATATTCTTAGGCTTTGGAACCTCATGAAAATATATATCATATAGTTGATGGTAAGCTGTATGCAGAATGGAAGAATACAGCATCAGATCATGGCGAATCATAGGAAATAC
>NZ_JBEQZJ010000138.1:0-281 GCF_045223415.1 Hoskinsella mucinilytica
TCCATTCATATCCATCATTCATGTACTCCAATGCTCTTGTGACTGCCTGTTCGGCTTTTCTTCCTGGTCGAAATCCGTAACTAAAGTTTGAGAACCCTTTTTCAAAGATTGGCATTAGTTGCTGGCATACCGCCTGTTCTATCCACCTGTCCCTTACTGCTGGAATTCCCAAATTTCTCTTACTTCCGTCGTCCTTTGGTATTTGCACTCGTTTGACTGGTAACGGTCTGTACCTTCGTTTCCTGATTGCTTCACACAGTTCTTCACCATGTTCTTCAATG
>NZ_JBEQZJ010000139.1:0-279 GCF_045223415.1 Hoskinsella mucinilytica
TAATGCAGTCATCTGCATACCTTGTGTATCTTAATCCTCTTGCTTCCAATTCTTTGTCAAATTCATTCAGGTAGATGTTCGCCAGTAGCGGACTTATTGGTGATCCTTGAGCCGTTCCAACTTTGGTCTCTTCAAATGTTCCTTCTACTAGCACTCCTCCCTGTAAAAATCTGCGCACTAGTGACTCTACATCCGGGTCTTTTATGACCTTATGTACCAATATCATTAGGATATCCTGATTCACATGGTCAAAGAATTTGGTGAGGTCTAGATCTACTA
>NZ_JBEQZJ010000140.1:0-265 GCF_045223415.1 Hoskinsella mucinilytica
GTAATAGTTGTAGTAATGTTTTGCACTTGCTTCAGTCATTGTCATAACACTTCCTAATACATTACATCCATTTCTTTGTAGCTCTGTTAAAGCTGTTTTCGCTTCGTTCTTATCTGTATCTTTTGCTGAAATAACGAATACCGTTCCATCACAGTTATGTGATACAGGTATTGCATCTGCGACTGCACTGATCGGTGGACAATCTACGACGATGAAATCGAATCTTGTTCTCAACTGTTCCATCAATCTTTTGAACTTTTCACTG
>NZ_JBEQZJ010000141.1:0-265 GCF_045223415.1 Hoskinsella mucinilytica
ATAATAGTTGTAGTAATGTTTTGCACTTGCTTCTGTCATTGTCATGACAGAACCAAGAACATTACATCCATTTCTTTGTAGCTCCGTTAAAGCTGTTTTCGCTTCGTTCTTATCTGTATCTTTTGCTGAAATAACGAATACTGTTCCATCACAGTTATGTGATACAGGTATTGCATCTGCGACTGCACTGATCGGTGGACAATCTACGACGATGAAATCAAATCTTGTTCTCAACTGTTCCATCAATCTCTTAAACTTTTCACTA
>NZ_JBEQZJ010000142.1:0-263 GCF_045223415.1 Hoskinsella mucinilytica
TCCTTGACTTTGCATTTCAATATTATACTCTCTCATTTCTTCATCTCTTAAATGGATATCCATGATGATACGTTTGTTGCCTTCTTGTTTAGGTATCATTTCCGGATTACATACTTCAGTTCTTTTTGGCATAATGTTCGTTGTTAAACCAATCACCGTATGTCGCAAAAAGATAGAATCCTCATCCATACCGATGAAAAAATGCTTAAATAATACATCATTTTGAAAACTTACTTTTTGTTGCTTTGTTTCTTCAATTTTTT
>NZ_JBEQZJ010000143.1:0-262 GCF_045223415.1 Hoskinsella mucinilytica
GTGATTGAAATGGATGATTTAGAAGAATTTAGTGATGATCTAAAGGAAACGATCAGAATGATTATGTATAGATAAGATTTGATTGCTTTCTTTTTAATCTCTAAACATTGTTTGAAATCGTTACTTCACGTTGAAGCTACAAAACGCAGAAAAAAGTCAGATATAAATTAAAATAAAAGTTCAGAACACAAGACATTGCTTTCAAAAAAACTTTATTTTTTTCAAAAAAGGGGTTGAAATTATCCTTAACGTATTGTATTAT
>NZ_JBEQZJ010000144.1:0-261 GCF_045223415.1 Hoskinsella mucinilytica
CCAAGTAAGCATTACGATAGTAAAGAAGAAAGAAAAGAAATCATGGGATTTCTAAGTGTCATGTTTACGAATCAGTTGGCAGCAGAAGAAAAGAAAGAAATCCTAAAAAACAAATATGGAGTAAAAGTGACACAGACATTAGATGAGGAGGTTGAAAGAATGTGTAATTTAAGTCAAGGAATCTTAGAAGAAGGAATTCTTATTGGAAAAAAAGAAAGAATTGCTATAGGCGAAAGAAGAGGCGAAAGAAAAGGAAAAGAT
>NZ_JBEQZJ010000145.1:0-256 GCF_045223415.1 Hoskinsella mucinilytica
CAAAGTTTTTGTTAATTCTCTTGACAAATTCAACCATATATAATATTATGTAGTTACCCAAGAACGAATGTTTTGTGATAACACAAAGCATGGAAAAGGAATGGCATGGCACGCCATTCCTTTTTTTGGGCAGGTTCCCAAGAACGGAAAAGTTTTCATTCATGAACTTCTGAATAGTGATAAGGACCAATCCAGAATCTCTATCATCATATCTCTACGTTATCTTTTTAGGATTACGCAGATTAGAATCAAGATC
>NZ_JBEQZJ010000146.1:0-255 GCF_045223415.1 Hoskinsella mucinilytica
ATCTATTCTTACCGGTGTAATGAAAAAAGTTTTAGAAGCACCTTATATGGAAGCAGAATTCAATTGTAATCTTGATGGAATACAGAGTACATGGGAGCCATTTGAATTACAGGAATTTGCTGTTATGAAGGAGACTTTTTAAGTAAAAAGTGAAAAAAGTACATGTTTGTATTCATTAAAATAGATTTGTACACAGATTGTAGACAAATGTATTTATTTATTGGAATATAGGGATTGTACTTTTTTTTGTTATAC
>NZ_JBEQZJ010000147.1:0-253 GCF_045223415.1 Hoskinsella mucinilytica
TGAATGTGGCGAATGTACATGATTTATACTATATGGCGGTTTATCAAGGAAGCAAGACGTTGAATGCCTTAGAAAAGGATATGCCGCTACTACTTGATAGAAAATACTATCAGCCAAAGGAACTTACGAAAATTATTAAAAAATTATCAAAATAAATAATCACATACAACATTCTATAAATAGCAAAAGCATCGAAAACCTCATAAATAAAGGATATTCGATGCTTTTTAGATTTTAAAGTGTCAAACTCGGG
>NZ_JBEQZJ010000148.1:0-242 GCF_045223415.1 Hoskinsella mucinilytica
GTAATGATACATATGTATTTCATTTCCTTGCCGGAAATCAATCGCATCGAAAAAGAAAAAGGATTAGAACATATGAATGCGTTAGAATTGATGTGTTACTTATTTAAAAATGGGATAACAAGTGATATACTAAAGATAGATGAAAGGCCGGTGAAAGTGATGATCAAAAAATATGAGGAACTGAGGAAGAATAAAGATTTATGGTCATTTGCGGTATCACATGAAATAGCGGAATGTCGAGA
>NZ_JBEQZJ010000149.1:0-241 GCF_045223415.1 Hoskinsella mucinilytica
TTAGTTTTGTAAAGTTTGCAATACCTGTTAAGTTTGAGATAGTTTTTTCTCCAGTAACATCAATTGATGTTATATTTGCTATCTCTTCTTGTGTGATAACTCCATCTTTTCCATAATGTTGTTTCTTTAACCATTCTCTGAATCCTTCATCTGGAAAATTTTGTTCATTGATTTCTATATCACCTTCATTGTAAGTAATAGGTGCTGTTGTTTTCATAAAGGATGGTTTCATTGCAGATAC
>NZ_JBEQZJ010000150.1:0-234 GCF_045223415.1 Hoskinsella mucinilytica
CGGCAGTAGGAATGCAGTAATGGCAAAAGCAGCCACCGCACACAGAACCATTGACAATATGATCAATCTCAAGTTCTTCTTCAGGAGCTGAAACAATTGACCAAGATCGATCGTCAGCTCATCTTCCTTCATGTTATCTTCCATAAAATACCTCCATCTCCTCCTTTTTTACATTCATAACGACATAGCACAAGAGCGAACAAAAAGCGGTTATCACACAATTCGTATATTAAT
>NZ_JBEQZJ010000151.1:0-215 GCF_045223415.1 Hoskinsella mucinilytica
CCCATTCATATCCATCATTCATGTACTCCAATGCTCTTGTGACTGCCTGTTCGGCTTTTCTTCCTGGTCGAAATCCGTAACTAAAGTTTGAGAACTCTTTTTCAAAGATTGGCATTAGTTGCTGGCATACCGCCTGTTCTATCCACCTGTCCCTTACTGCTGGAATTCCCAAATTTCTCTTACTTCCGGCGTCCTTTGGTATTTGCACTCGTTTT
>NZ_JBEQZJ010000152.1:0-213 GCF_045223415.1 Hoskinsella mucinilytica
TGAAAATCCTAAATTATTTTTATTTTTTTTAAAAATTTTATTGAAAAGACAATAAATTCTTAAGCTCTATTACAAAGCACTTTACAAAATTCTAGAAACACAGCTACAAAACATTTGAAAGAACTAAGAAGAAGGTTTTGCAGTCAGTGAAAAAAATCACCTACTACTTGTTTTTAAACTATATATGAGCTATAATAACAGTGCCAGTTTTAG
>NZ_JBEQZJ010000153.1:0-207 GCF_045223415.1 Hoskinsella mucinilytica
GTGATTTGGCATAATAAAGAAAAGAAAGTTGAACAATGTGAATCAGGATTTGATCCTGAAGATTTACCTTTTTTATCATCTTTTTTTATAATGCCTTCTAAGCTAAAATGTTCATCTCAGATAACTTTTCAGTTTTTTTCTTTAGGTTTACTGTTAGAAGAACTTTCCTGGTATATTATAGATGACTCATTTAACAGTCATCATAGC
>NZ_JBEQZJ010000154.1:0-205 GCF_045223415.1 Hoskinsella mucinilytica
TTTTTGTTCGTTCTTGTGCTATGTCGTTATGAATAAAAAAAGGAGGAGATGGAGGTATTTTATGGAAGATAACATGAAGGAAGAAGAACTAACCATTGATCTAGGACAATTGTTTCAGCTTTTGAAAAAGAACCTAAGACTCATTGTATTATCAATGGTCATATGTGCAGTGGCTACATTTGCTATTACGACATTTTTATTGCCA